>JBDOIE010000215.1:0-1611 GCA_041082245.1 Chloroflexia bacterium | reverse complement strand
CCCGACGTGGACTTCGGGTTGTCGGGCGAGTAGTCGAAGCAGTCATCGGACCAGTGCGCTACCTCGCGCGGCCGGAACTTGATCTTGCGCTCGCGCGAGAAGTGATAGACCGGCTCCCAGGCGTTCTTGAAGCGGTTGTTCCACCCGCCTGGTACACCGTCGTCGGTCTTGCGCCAGCAGAACTCATCGACGAACCGCCAGCCCCATTGCCGCTTGTGGGCCAGCACCAAGTCCATCACGTAGGTGTGCCGCTCGCCCTCCTCGGCGTGGGCCTTGATGTTGAGGAAGTAGGATCCGTCAGGCGCGAGCACCGACTCGATCGCCGCCGCCACATCCTGGAACCAGGCGACGTACCCCTCGGGCGGCACCGGCTCGAAGCCGCTCGAGGGATCGTACTGCCGCTGCGTGGCATAGGGCGGCGACGTGATGACGACGTTTGCTTTACGCTTCTCGAAAAGCCGGGCGATGACGCCGCGATCGCGGCAGTCGCCGCAGATGAGCCGGTGCGGCCCGATCAGCCACAGGTCGCCGGGTCGGGTCACCGCTTCCGCGGGCGGTTCGGGTACGACGTCCTCGACGTCGTTGGACTCGGCCTCCACGTCCCGTTCGAGCGACGCCAGGAAGTCGTGGATCTCTTTCTGATCGAACCCGGCCAGCGTCGCGTCGAAGCCGGCGTCGGCCAATTCCTTCAGCTCGAGCGCCAGCAGTTCCTGGTCCCATCCCGCCAACTCCGAGAGCCGGTTGTCAGCCAGCAGGTAGGCTCGCCGTTGAGTCTGGTCCAAATGATCGAGCACGATCACCGGCACTTCGGCGAGGCCCAGCTTCTTCGCCGCCAGCAACCGCCCGTGCCCGGCGATGATGCCGTCGCGCGAGTCGACCAGAATCGGATTGCAGAAGCCGAACTCGGCGATCGAGGCTGCGATCTGCGTCACCTGCTCCTCGGAATGCGTCCTGGGGTTCCGCTGGTAAGGCGCCAGCCGCGCGAGGGGCCACAACTCGATGCGCTTCGCCATGGCCGGCGTCACGCGATTAACTGGCATAGCTCGGCACCCAAGTCCA
Organism: Chloroflexia bacterium; assembly: GCA_041082245.1. Classification (GTDB taxonomy): domain Bacteria; phylum Chloroflexota; class Chloroflexia; order DTKN01; family DTKN01; genus DAOTVY01. Next base: position 552 of record JBDOIE010000215.1, on the reverse strand, counting down.
GTAGGCGACGATCAACCCTTCGCCCGCCGTGTTGGCGTCGACGAAGTAATCCGACGGCCGCAGGTCGCCCGAGGCCGATTCGAGTACCAACTCATCGGCCACGCCGCCCCCCGCGCCCGTGGGCCAGAACTCTTTCACCACGCCGGCTCCGGTGGCCTTGTTCATGCCCTCGACACTGAGGAACACCCGTCCCGTCTCGCCGATGGCAACAGCGAAGCGGATCCGGTGGGCCCGGATCGAGGCGTCGGAGGTCACCCGGACGGGTGTTCCCGGCGTCGGGACCGCGATCCTTCCCAGCGATCGCGGCTGGAGGGAGGCAGAATCAGCCATAGTCTCAGATTGAACTCAAACCGCTGGGTGACAACCGACCACCACAAAGTGACAACCGGCCAGTCGGCGCCGGGCTCCTGCGGAGGCCTCAAGAATGCCGCGAATCTCTTTCGCTGCAATGGATCAGCAATCGGCGCGAGAAACGCCCACGGCGGAGGCGACAACCCGAGTGACCACCTTTTTTCCGCCGTGACGCAAGCGGAATTGTGCCACCCAACCACC
>JBDOIE010000198.1:0-1644 GCA_041082245.1 Chloroflexia bacterium | reverse complement strand
GCTCTGGCGAGACACTCGGGTCGTAAAGGGTCAGCGCGTTTCCCGGAGCACTGCCGATCCGGTACCGTCCCGTTCCCAGCACCAGCTTGGGCGGCGTAGCGAATCCGGCCGCTACGAGCAGAACCGGGTAGAACGCTCCACTCCGGTGACCCCGCAGCGCTATACCGATGACCACCCCTGTGACGACGGCAAAGAAAAGGAGCAGGGCAACCCAGGCCGGGGTTCCGCCGATGGACTGGATCACGGCCTCCCCGCGCGTGGAAACGGCCAGGTAGAAAAAGGTGGTCCCGGTGGGGACATCCACTCCTTTCACGCCTACCCGCCATTGGCCGGCCGGCGGGTTCTGGATCAGCAAATGGATCGAAGCAAGGTCACGGAAGAACTGCACGCCGGGATAGTTTTCGTCGATCAGGCGTCCCTGCGGATCGTAAAGGAGCAGATCGAGGGTACTCCCGGGCCAGTCCAGCGTAATCACCAGCTCACCACGGCCCGGGGGCACCTCGAACACGCCTACATCGATCTCCTGTCCCTGCGCCACCGTTCCTTCGTACTCGGCAAGGAGGGAACCGGTCGTCGTATGCCGCAGCCGCACGTAGATTTTCGCCAGTTCCCGGCCGTCGGAGGCGTAGGCATACCCACCGCATGGGGTGGCTTGCGCAATCTGCTGGAGAAACGCTTCGTCCAGGTCTCCTGGGTCCCCAAAGCCGATGGTATGAATGCACACGCCGGCCGCGGCCGCTTCGGCCACCGGGCCGTGCAAAATCTCCTCGGGTGAAAGCCCTTCGTTCGTCATCCCATCGGTGAGCAGGATGATGTGGCGGCCCTCTTCAGGAGGCACGGATGCCAGCTCCCGGTTGGCCAGCTGCAAGGCCGCTCCGATGTTCGTCCGGTCCTGTGGCCCATAGGCTTCGAGCGCATCCAGGACCGCCTGTGTATCGCTTCCGAGCGGGACATCGACCCACGCATCCGTGCTAAAGCCGACCAGCGCCACGCGATGCTGGGCTCCTGCCACTTGGTTTTCGTGCTCGATCAGGCGCACGACGCGCGAAGCGGCATCGACCGCGGACTCTAGCTTGATGCCGCCCTGCCAGACGTCGCCCATGCTTCCGGACACATCCACGATTAGCACCGTTGCCGTCTTGCCGGCCGCCGGTGGCAGCGCAGGAAGTGTAGGGACCGGGGTCTCCGGGCTCGGGGTACTCCTCAGGATGCGATCGATCAGGGCGGCGACCTCGCCGGACTCCACCAGCCCCCCGTGCATCGCTGTGGACAGAGGGTAAGGCTTTCCGGTTTGCACGTCGAGCGCAAGTTCACCATAACAGTAGGGGAGGACCTGTCCAAAGAGCTGGCAGCTTCCCCGCAGCGCGGTTCTTAGATGCACCTCCGAGCGGAACTCGTATGTATGGTAGTTCGGGTGGCTTTCTCCCAACCGGCCGATCCCCGGGATTTCCGCTGCACTTCTCGGGCCGACCACGGCATCCCCGAGCCCTTCGATCGAGATCTTTCTGGACCAATCGAAGAAGCCCACCTCCAGCGTACCGACGATATTCCCGTACAGGCAATGGTAATCCACAGCCGGGGGACTGTTCTGCGGCTGGTTCAGGGCACGCAGGAAAGAGCCCAGGGGAGCAGGGATGAGCTGCT
>JBDOIE010000193.1:0-2415 GCA_041082245.1 Chloroflexia bacterium | reverse complement strand
CGCGACGCAGGACGTGGCCGTGGATCGTGCTAAGTGCGGTGCTCTTGACGCTGACGATCGGCGTGCTGGCCGGGCTATCGTGGGGCACGCCCTCTGCCCCGGGCCAAAGCGCCTTCCCGCCGGTGGCGACGCTGCTGCCGGGCCGTGCCGCCACGGCGGCGGAGGTAGAGCAGCGCTTGGGCATCCGCGTCCGGTTCATCGCCGTGACCGCGGCCGGCGGGCTCGTGGAACTGCGGTACGAGGTAGTGGACCCGGAAAAGGCCGCGCCCCTGCTGGAGCGATCCGGCCGGCCTGTCCTCGTGGCTGAGGACAGCGGGGCCGTGTTGACGATGCACGTGCGCCCAGCGCAGGACCGTTTCCTGGCCGGGCGGACGTACTCCTTTCTCTTCGCCAACACACGCAGCGTGATCCGGCCGGGCAGCCTGGTGACGGTAGCGATCGGGGATCTGCGGTTAGAGCACGTTCAGGCGCAATAGGGGCGGTCTTGCCGTCCCTACTGCTTCGGGGCTGGGAGAGCCAGCCTCCAACAAAAAGGAGCGAACTATGCTGCGAGGACTCGGTTGGACAGAACTGCTGATTGTACTGAGCATCCTGCTCTTGATCTTTGGGCCCATGAAGCTTCCTGCTCTGGGCAAGGCCATCGGCAAGACGATCCGCGACTTTCGCCAGGGTATGGCCGGGGCGAAGGACGACGTGGCGTCAGAGAACGCGGGCGAAACCCGGGCGCAGTAGGCATCGGGCCCAGCAGTAGGGCGCGTGGCCGTACGCGAGCGTCCGTTCGGCGACCACGGGGTAGCGGCGCGAGAGATGAGCACACACGCGCCTTGCCCGGAGCTGGGCAACTGGGTCGTCGGCGGGACGACCCCATGACTGTGCTTTCCGACAAAAGGGCTACCCAGCGGCGTAACCGTTCGAAAGGTCAAACGCGGTAAGCCTGCGACATCACGGTCTTATGAGGAAGCAAGCGTGGATCTCGGGAGGCCGCATGTCCAACCTATCCCTTCTCGCTCGACTGTTCGCCGCCGGAGACGCTGGCGATCTCGATGCGTTCGATCAGTACCTGCACGACGATGTCGTTGTGCATGCGCCCGCCGGGCTCTCGACGTTCGGGCTCGAAAGCGAGCGCGAGTCGTGGCGCCAGGCCAGGTCGGCGATACCGGACCTTCACCACCGGCTGATGGATGTCTTCTCCGGTCCCACCGCTGAGGCTGCGCGCTGCGTCGTCACGGGCACAATGCGCGGATCGTATGGCGGGTTCTCCGCAGAGGGGCGCCCGTTCAGGGTGGATCAGGCTGTATTCGCACACGTCAGGGATGGCAAGATCGCGGAGCTCTGGGAGATCGTGGACAGCGCCGTCCTTCGCGAGCAGCTTGGTGGCGGAGACAGGTAGCGATAGAGGTGCAGCGAACGTCGGCAGCAGCGGGCAGCACGGCGCACCGCTATGGAGGCCGGCTGTGACTCTGGGGTTTCACCACTGAAGAAGGAAAAAAACCGGATGTTGCAGCCGATCATTTTCATCAGCCGCAGCAGAACCAAAGAAGGCAGGAGCGAGGAATTCAGGAAGCAACTGGTGGAGAGGCTGCTCCAGGAGGACTAGTGGCTGGAGCAAGACAAGAAGACAGGTACTTCTCTTGACCGACGGTTTCCTCGCTGTGCCCCTCGCCGCTGCCGAAACGCCAGCCGTTGGCCTTGCCGCGGAGGTGAACGGTGACGTACCGGAAACGCCCGCGCACAAGGCTTTTCCTTCATCACTTTCCTTTCGCATGTGCGGGTCCAGATGGACCGGGGGCAGACAGTAGTGACCACGGGGCCCTATGCCGTGGTACGCCGCCATCTTAGAGGGCAGGACGCTGCTTGCCGAATTACCTGGCTGTAGAGAATGAGCCGACAAGGTTCGTTTTCGCCTTATACCGGTGTTTTCGCGCGTAGAGCCGGAGCTTCCTTGCCACGTTCTGTCCCAGCCGCAGGACAGTGGGGCAGATGGCACACCCGGCCGCAGGTTGCAGCCAGAGGCTAATTATGGTAGGATACCGGTGTGCAGCCGTTCGGCCCAGTAGCGCTTGCCCGGACGAAATCCTGCCCCTGGCAAGCACCTACCCAGTCGCGGGGTTAGGCTTCGTTTCGCCCGAGGGAGACAAGCCGCCTGTATCGTCGCATTCGCACATCCATCCGGGAGAAAATCGCCCGACCCCCGAAGGAAGGGCGGGATGGTCGCAAGACCATGTACCGGCCCGCGTCTGGCGATCTACCTCCTGGGACGCCCGGAGCTCCGGCGCGGCAATGAGGTGCTGCCTCCCCTCGCGACACACAAGACGCAATCGCTCCTGGCCTATCTCATCCAGCACCGCCATCGGCCTCATTCGCGCGAGGAGCTCGCCGCCCTTTTCTGGGGCGATCGCGACGATGTCCATGCCC
>JBDOIE010000192.1:0-1482 GCA_041082245.1 Chloroflexia bacterium | reverse complement strand
CCCCGTCCGCGATCTCGGCCGTATTCTCCGACCAGTATTCCCCCTTCCACAGGGAGCCGATGGGCCACTCGTACCGGTTGTCGGTGAAGCGTTCCTCGATGACCGTCGTCCATCGTTCCAGGCTGGGCAGGTCGGGTGGCACGTACGCAAACGATCCGAGCCAGTCCTGCACGTCCTCAAACACGACGTTCGAGCCCCAGATGCTTGTCGTGCCGTATGACTCGTGCATTCCGCACGTGCGTGGTTCGCTTCCGAAGAAGGAACGACGCGCCACCACCCGGCCCGTCGCAGATTCCCGAACGGTTATCGTAACGCGGACACGATAGCGGGTGATGTCGGGCGCTCGCCTGCCGTCCGGGGCGTAGTAGGGGCCACACACCTCGATAGCCACCGGGTCGCTCCGCACGCAGGCAACCAGCTCCGTGAAGCGAACCGCTGTCGGAATCCACGACCCTTTTAGCCGATTGTTCCACCAGCCGATCTCGCTGATCTGGCTGTTCAGCAAGAAATAAGTTTCCTCGTCGACGGTGCCCTCCTCAAAGGCCACGACGAGCGGATGTTCCCCAATGCCCCCGCTGTACCTGCGCGCCGCGGGGACTCCTTCCCCGCTGCACACCGATCCCACTGCATTTACGATCTCGGGAAGGCGGTTCAAGTAAGCCCCGACCAGGCTGCTCGCCTGGTCCCACAGCGATTCCGATCCCCCGGCCACGTCCCATAGCGTGGCCCGATCCAGGATCGCTCCGGTCAGGTTGGCCCCTGTGATGTCCGCCCCCTCAAGGTTCGCGTAACTCAGGTCCGCGTGGCTAAGGTCGGCTCCAGACAGGTTCGTTCCGCTCAGGTCCGCCTGGCGCAGGTTGACGCGGCTAAGGTTAGCGCCGGAGAGGTTCAGACGTCTCAGCGCGGCCCCGGGAAACGATTGACCAGAGAGGTCCACACTGCTCATATCGCGTGCATCCGCCAGCTGCCGGGCGGTCACGATGCACCCTTTCAGGTTCGCTCCGCGCAGCACTGTGCCTGTGAGCGACGCCTGGCTGAGGTCAGCGGACTGCAGATCCGCCCCGGCAAGTACCGCGCCCCGGATGTTGGCCTGGTCCAGCTGCGCCCCCCGAAGGCTTGCGGAGCTCAGATCGGCCGCATTCAGGTTTGCACCCTCGAGACGGGCACCGTCCAAGCGTGCTCCGGCCATCGCGGCCCGATGTAGATTGGCCCCGGGCATCCGCGCATCTTTCAAGTTCGCGCCGTCGAGGCGGGCCCCGGAAAGATCGGCTCCGTCCAGCCGCGCGCCGGAGAGGTTCGCCTGGCGAAGGTCGGCGCCTGCGAGCACCGCGCCCGTAAGGACTGCGGAGGAAAGATCGGCCTCGGCAAGCCGAACGCCCGAAAGGTTTGCCTCTGTGAGGTCGATCCCGGGAAGGGAGGCCTTCCAGAGGTCGTTCCCCTGCAGGTTTGCCTGCCGCAATCCGCCTGCGCTCGCCAGCTGCG
>JBDOIE010000185.1:0-22610 GCA_041082245.1 Chloroflexia bacterium | reverse complement strand
CCCGCCCCCCCCCCCGGCCCCTAGGGACGTGCTATAATTTGAAAAGCGAGCTCCATGTCCCCGCTAGCAGGCCGGCTTGCGAGGTACCGGCCCGTAGCCCCCGGCCCCCAGGCATGTGCTATAATCTGAAAGGCAAGCGCCGCATTTCCACCGGCAGGCCGGCTTGCGAGGAGCAGGAAAGATCCCCCAGCAGGGAGGGAAGGCCCATGGATCGGAACGAGGTCCGCACCGCATTTGAAATCCTCCCGGAAGAGATCGAGAAAGAAGCGAGGTCTGAAGATGTCCCGCCCGCGTTTGCGTGAAACGGGCCTTGTGGTGGGAGAACTGCCCCCGGGTCCGCTGAACGCCATCACAGATGTGGCCGGAGTGCGGGTCGGGCACACGACGCTCATCTCGGGCGAAGGCCCCTTGCGACCCGGACAAGGGCCGGTGCGCACGGGCGTCACGGTGATCCTGCCGCACGGAGGCAACCTCTTCCGCGAGAAGGTACCGGCCGCCGTGCACACGATCAACGGCTTTGGCAAGGTGTTCGGCTTCGAACAGGTACGGGAGCTCGGGACGATCGAGTCGCCCATCGCGCTCACGAATACGTTAAACGTGGGGCGGGTTGCCGATGCGCTGATCGAGCACGCCATCCGCGAGAATCCTGAGATCGGGATCCGCACGGGGACGGTCAACGTGATCGTAGGCGAAACGAACGACGGCTACCTGAACGACCTCCAGGGACGCCATGTACAGGCAGAGCACGTATGGGCGGCCATTGCCTCCGCCTCCGGCGGTCCGGTCACGGAAGGGGCGGTCGGCGCGGGGACGGGGACGACCTGTTACGGCTGGAAGGGTGGGATCGGAACCTCCAGCCGTGTGGTGCCTGCGGAGGCCGGGGGATTTGTGGTGGGGGCGCTTGTGCAGGCGAATTTCGGCCGGCCGAAGGACCTCACGGTCTGCGGAGTGCCGGTGGGACGGTTCCTCCTTCCGCCGGCTTGCGACCTGCAGGGTGTGGCCGATCGCGGCTCGGTGATGGTCGTGCTGGCGACCGATGCCCCGCTTTCCCCCATGCAACTGCACCGGCTGGCGGTACGGGCCGGGGCCGGCCTCGCCCGCACCGGTACCCTGCACGGCCACGGGAGCGGCGATTTCGTGATCGCCTTCAGCACGGCGCAGCGGGTCCCCCACGAGGCAGAAGGTCCGGTGATCGTCTGGAAGGCGCTTGCGGATCACGAAGGCGTGCTGGAAGCGCTTTTCCGCGCAGTGGTCGAGAGCGTGGAAGAAGCCGTGCTGAACGCCCTGTTTCGCGCGGAGACGATGGTGGGAAGGGACGGCCATATCCGCTATGCCCTCCCGGTCGAGCAGGTGGTGGCGCTCGTGCGTGCGGCACAAGCGGCCGCCGGGTGAGGATGGACTATGGACGTCCGATTCCGCCGCTACGAAGCGGAGCGCGATCGCGATGCGGTGGTGCGGATCATCCGCGAGGCCGGATGGCTGCAGATGCACACGGAAGAGGCGGTGGATATCGCGCTGCAGGCCGGCCGGGCGTGGGTCGCCGAGGTGGAAGGCGCAGCCGAGTGCTTCGTGCACACGGTTCCGGGCGCACTGCGCTACCTGGAGGACGACCTCCCGTTTTCCGCAGTTGCCGAGGTGGCGACCAGCCGCGTGGCCCGGCGTCGGGGGCTCGCGCGCCGGCTCACGGCGCTTGCCGTGGCCGCCGATGCCGCGGACGGGGCTGCGGTTTCCGGCCTTGGCGTCTTTGAACAGGGGTACTACGACGCCCTGGGGTTCGGCACAGGTTCCTACGAGCTGTACGTCACCCTGGATCCCCTTGACCTCCGCGTCGGACAAAAGCCCAGGGTGCCCCGGCGCCTGAGCGCGGCGGACTGGGAAGCCGTCCATGCCGCGCGCCTCGCGCGGCGGCGAGGGCACGGAGCCGTTAACCTCTTCCCGCCCGAGATCACGCGGGCGGCCATGGTGGAAGGGGCGCACAGCTTCGGGCTGGGGTACGCCGACGGCCCCGGGGGGACGCTCAGCCATTGCCTGTGGTGCACCCCGGACGAGCCGGAGCACGGGCCCTACCGGGTGCGCTGGATGGCCTTCCAGAACGGAGAGCAGTTCCAGGAGCTGATCGCCCTGCTTGCCGGGCTGGGAGACCAGGTGCACCGGGTATGGCTCTGCGAACCTCCCGGGGTGCAGTTCCAGGACCTCGTGTCCCGGCCTCTGCGCGAGCTCCAAACGACGCGCGGGAGTCCGCATCCGGTAGGCGTCCAGGCTGTCGCGCACTGGCAGATGCGGCTGTGCAACCTCGAGGAGGCCCTGGGGAGGACGCACCTCTGCGGAGAACCGCTGCGTTTCAACCTGCGCCTGAGCGACCCCATCATCGCCTACCTCGGGGAGGACACTCCGTGGCGCGGGATCGGGGGCGAATACGTCGTTCTGCTTGGGCCCGAGTGCGCGGCGCAGCCCGGGTACGACCCGGCGCTTCCCACGCTCGCTGCGACGGTGAACGCTTTTACCCGCCTCTGGCTGGGGGTACGTCCGGCGAGCGGCCTGGCGCTCACCGATGCGCTTTCCGGACCGGCGTCGCTCCTGGAACGTCTGGACCGGCTCTTCTGCCTTCCCCCTCCGCGGCCCGACTGGGAGCTCTAACTTCCTTCCTCGCTGAGCGAATCGAGCCCCTTGCGCACGCTGGCCAGGATGTGGTGCAGCGCTTCCCCGAGCTCCTGCTCTACCCGGCTCAGGCGAGCTTCGAGGTCGAGCAGCACATCGCGGGCGTAGGCATCCGCCCCCTGCCGGATCTTCTCCGCTTCGCGGTGGGCTTCCTCCACGATCCGGGCGGATCGCTTCTCGGCCTCCTCCAGCAGGCCTTCTTCCTTCAGGCGCAGGGAAGCTTCCTCCTGCGCCTGCTCCGCGATGCGCTGGGCTTGCCGCCGCGCCTGTTCCAGGATCTGATCCCGCTCTCGCAGCACCTGCTGGGCGCGGCGGATCTCCTCGGGAATCGCGGCGCGCAGCCGGTCGATCAGCGCTACGGCGCGCTCTTCGTCGATCAACCGCCGGCGGAAGAAAGGCAACCGGCCGGAGCGCACCAGCGTTTCCTCGAGCTCGTCGAGCAGATGCCCCAACTCTTCGCTCAATGCGGACCCCCTTTCACACCCGGGAACGGCCGGTCCATCAGAGACCCTTGGCAGTCCCGTCCGGACGGCCCTGAACAAACATTTCCCGCAGTGCCCGGGCCACGTGAGGCGGGACGAGGTTGCTCACGTCGGCCCCTAGCGAGGCGATCTCCTTGACGATGCTGGAACTGAGGAACGAGTAGTGCTGGGCGGCCATCAGACACACGACCTCGATCTCCGGGGCGAGGCGGTGGTTGATGTGGGCCATCTGCAGCTCCAGCTCGAAATCCGTCAGCGCGCGCAATCCCCGGATGATCACCTGGGCGCCCACACGCCGGGCATACTCCACGGTCAGGGAATCGTAACAGTCCACGGATACGTTCGGCCAGTCGCGGATGGACTCCCGGATCATCTGCATCCGCTGCTCGGTGGAGAAGAGCAACCGTTTGCTCGGATGCTCATAGACCGCGACGATCACGCGGTCAAAGAGCTGGGCCGCACGCAGGGTGATGTCCAGGTGGCCGTTGGTCACCGGATCGAAAGATCCCGGGTAGATGGCGGTGATCACTCGCATCTCCTTATTCGCGACAGCCGTTCAGAGGGCTTCCGGTTCCGAAACGATTTCCCAATCCGGCATCCCGTAGATGCTCAGGACGCTGTCCCCGAGACGGCGGCGCTCCAGGAGGCGCAGCGGCCCGTACGCTTCGGCCAGTTCGACCGGCACCCCGTGATGTACGGCCACCAGCGTCGCCCCGTGCACCAGCGGCGAATCCGCCAGCTCGCGCAGCGTCTCGCCGATGTTCGGGTCGGCGTACGGCGGGTCCAGGAAGATTATATCGTATTTTTTCCCTTGGGGCATCTCGCTGTGCAGGAAGGTGTGTACGCGGGTCTGGAACACGTGGCCGCGGTCCGCCAGACGGGTATGCTCCAGGTTCTCCTGGATGATGCGGCAGGCCCCGGCGTTCACCTCGACGAAATCGGCCCACTCGGCGCCCCGGGAGAGCGCTTCGATCCCGAGCGAGCCGCTTCCGGCGTAGAGATCGAGCACTACGCCCGAAATACCGCCGAGCAATCCTTCGAGGAGCGCAAAGAGCGAACCCCGCACTTTTTCCAGCATCGGCCGGGTACGCAGGCCTTTCGGGGCTTTCAGGCGGTGCCCTTTGGCAGAACCGGTGATCACGCGCATTCTGCTCTCCCGATCGAAGGGGCCAACGAACTTAACTGATCTCGACCTCCTGGCGCCAGAAGGCGGCCAGGCGTTCCGCGAGCAGGGCGTGTTCGGGTCGGGCAAGATCCGGGTCCGCGGCCAGGATCTGCTCCGCTTCCCGGCGTGCTAGCTCGAGCACGCGCGTGTCGCCCAGGGTTGCAACCTTCAGGTCCGGCATCCCGCTCTGCCGGGTGCCGAAAAACTCGCCCGGACCGCGCAGCTCCAGGTCGATCTCCGCCAGGGCGAACCCGTCGTGGGTCTCCTCGATCGCCTTCAGCCGCTCGCTTCCCAATTCATCCGACGTAGCCAGGAGGATACAGTACGAGGGGTACTCCCCACGGCCCACGCGCCCCCGGAACTGGTGCAGCTGGGCGAGGCCGAAGCGCTCCGCGCCCTCGACCATCATGACCGTGGCGTTCGGGACGTCGATCCCCACCTCCACGACCGGGGTGGAGACCAGGATGTGTGTTTCCCCGTCCCGGAAGCGGCGCATGATGCGTTCCTTTTCCGGCCCGGACATCCGCCCGTGGAGGAGGTCGAGCTTCAGGTCCGGGAACACCTCGCGCTGGAGCCGGTAGAACTCTTCCGTAGCGGCGGCCACTTCGAGCTTCTCGGATTCTTCCACCAGGGGACAGATGATGAACGCCTGCCGGCCCTGCCGCACCTGCTCCCGGATGAAATCGTAAGCGCGCTGGCGTTCCGCGTTCGAAAGCCAACGGGTACGGATCGGCTGTCGCCCCGGGGGCATCTCGTCGATTACCGAAAGATCCAGGTCCCCGTGAAGGGTAAGCGCGAGCGTGCGCGGTATCGGCGTCGCGGTCATCACCAGGAGGTGCGGGTTAAAGCCCTTCTGGTGCAGCGCCTGGCGCTGCAGCACGCCGAAGCGGTGCTGTTCGTCGATCACGACCAGCCCCAGGTTGGCGAACGTCACCCCTTCCTGGATGAGGGCATGGGTACCCACGACGATATCGACCGCGCCCTCGGCGATCGCCTGGCGCAGTTCCCGCTTTTCCCGCTCCTTGAGGCTGCCAATCAGCAGGGCGATGCGGATTTCTCCGACGGCGGAGCGTTCGCTCAGCCCCAGGAGCGCTTTCAGCTCGGCCAGGCGCCGCGCGCGTTCGGGATCTTCTGCCTCCCACGTTTCCACCGGCTCGGGGGCTTGAGCGCTCGGCCTCCCGGGGACCTCCAGGCCAGACAGGAGAGCGCGGAGGGTGCGTTCGTGCTGCTCTGCGAGGATTTCGGTGGGGGCCATCAGTGCGGCCTGGCGCCCGTTGGCCACGGCCACCAGCATGGCCGCGGCAGCCACGACCGTCTTTCCAGAACCGACGTCGCCCTGGAGAAGCCGGCTCATCGGGACCGGCTTTTGCAGGTCGGCCAGGATGTCGGCCAGGGCACGCTCCTGGGCGGCGGTCAGGGCGAAAGGAAGGCGCTCACGGAACGCCTGCAGCAGCGCCGGATCGACCTGGAGCGGATGGCCAGGACTTTGCTGCCACTCCCGCTTGCGCTGCAGGACCCCCAGCTGGATGAGCAACAGTTCGTCGAAGGCCAGGCGGTGACGGGCCTGGGCCAGGTCCTCCTGGCGGTCGGGGAAATGGATCTGGCGCAGCGCGCGCGGGAGGTCCCACAGCCCCGCGCGTTCGCGAACAGCTTCGGGCAACGGGTCCGGGACGCGATCGGCCCACTGGTCCACGATGCGCTTCATCAGGCGGCGCATGCCGCGCGGGCGGAGGTCGCCCCCCAGGGGGTAGACCGGGACCAGCCGGCCGGTGTGGATGAGTTCTTCGTCGTACGGCTCCCACTCCGGCGACTGGAACGTAAGGCGTCCCCGGTACTGGTCCACCCGGCCACTGAGCACGATCTGCATGCCGGGGCGAAGCGAGCGCAGCAGGTAGGGCTGGTTGAACCAGACGGCCTCGATCGCGCCGGTGTCGTCGCTCACGAGAGCGGAGATCAGGGTGCGCCCGCTCCAGGTCTGGCGTTGCTCCACCTGCTGCACGGTGGCGATGACCGTCTCGGTGCAGCCGTAGCGCAGGGCGGCGATGGGCCGCAGGGAGCTAAAGTCGTCGTAGCGGCGCGGGAAGTGGTAGAGGAGGTCGCGGATCGTGTGCAGCCCCAGCCGTTTGAGGGAACGCAGGTAGGCGGCGTTGATCCCGCCGGCCTGCTCGATGGGGGAGTCGAGCGTCACGCCCCTGGGGGGTGGCGGGATACGCCGGGGACGGGAGGGCTTTGCGGCCGCCGGCTTCGGAGCGACCGGGCGGGCGGCCGGGAAAAGCGGTTCCCGGGCAGCATCTGCCGACGGGGCGGAAGCGGGTGCAGCCGGCCTGACCTCGCCGCCATCGCGCAGCGCGCGGTAGGCCTGGCGCAGCGCGGTCAGCGTCCGCGTCAACCGCAGCTCGCGGGCGGACCGGACGAGCTGGTCGTAGTTGCGCAGTTCCTCTGCCACGAAGGAGACAAGCTCGTGCGGCAAGCCAAGCGGCGTCGCCTGGGCGCACCACTCCTGCACCAGCGCGCTCAGGCCGGCCGGCGCGACCCCGTTGCGGTATCCGTCCTTCTCCTCGGTCGCCAGGACGCGGCCCAGACGCGCCAGATGCTCCAGCTGGCGCGCCCGCAGATCTTCCATCGCTAGGCTCTCCGGAGGATGCCGGTCAGGCATCCCATGCCTCCCGCCGCCCGGCGAAGGGCAGCGATCTCCAGCTCCATGCAGGCAATGCCTGCGGACTCGTACAGCTCGCGCGCCCGTGGGCAATCGGCCGGCATCAGCACGCGGTACGGTTCCAGCGGGACAAAGTTCAGCGCCATACGGACGCGGAGTTCCTCTTCATCCGGCGGAAAGAGGATACGGAAGCCGCGGCGCCGGAGCGCGTCCACTGCTTCCTGCGGCACGCGCCACGGCCAGGCGACCGCCAGGTCCGGTCCAGCAAAGTTCAGCACGCCGAGCAGGTGCATCGTTCCGTGGGCCAGGCCCACACGGATCACGTCGATGCCGAGCGATCGGAGCACCGCTTCCACCTGGGCAGCGCCTTCCGCATTCGTGCGCAGCCCTGTGGCCAGGATGACCGTGTGCGGATCGACCCAGAGGGCATCCGCGCCTTCGAACGTCCCGCGGCCGTGCACGCTCAGGAGGATGGGGATTCCCAGCGCGGCGAGTTTCTGCGCAACGGCGCGTTCTTCCCCGGCACGCACCGTAGAAGCCGGGCGGGCCAGGATGGCTCCCTCAGGGGTCATAAAGAAGAGGTCCCGGCAGAACATCGTGTTCGGGGGCACGGGCCCATCGGGGCCGAGGAGGTAGACCTCCACGCCGGCCTCACGGTATACGCGCTCCAGCTCCTGATGCTCGCGCCGCATCGCCCGAGGGTCCGGCGGCTCCAGCATCAGGGCGCGGTCGTGCTCCGCAAGCCCCTCGACTTCCGGCCCAGGGCGGTGCAGGAGCACCGCCTCCAGGCGGCCCCATTCGCTGGACACGCAAAAGTTCCCCCAGAGCGTCCCCATTTCCTCGTGCAGCGCAGTTGTGCGCGGCGACCAGCCGCTTCCGCCGTATGCTGCCGGCAGGTCCGCACCCCAGTTCATCGTTCGGCCTCCAGCGCCATCACTTTCTGTACGCGACGGGCGTGGCGTCCCCCCTGGAAGGCGGTCTCCAGCCAGACCCGCACCACATCTTTCGCCAGTTCGACGCCCACGATACGCCCTCCCAGGCAAAGGACGTTCGCGTCGTTGTGCTCGCGGCTCAGGCGGGCCGAGGCGCATTCGTGGCACACGACGGCCCGGATGCCGCGCACCTTGTTGGCCGTGAGCATCGCACCCAGGCCGGTCCCGCAGCAGAACACGCCCCTCTCGAACTCGCCTGCGGCCACCGCGCGGGCGGCGGGCGCGACCATGTCCGGATAATCGCTCGGTTCGGCGCTGTGGGCGCCGAAATCGACCACTTCGTGCCCCAGTTCCGCAAGGTACGCCTTCAGGGTTTCCTTCAGGGCAAAACCGGCGTGGTCGGAAGCCACAGCGATGCGCACCATATCCTCCTTTCGTCTACGGGAGCCGCTCCAGGACGCCCCGGATGAGCGCGGCCAGGCGGGGGATGGCACGCCGGCCGGCCTCGAGCACCTCGTGGTGGGGATCGGTCCCAGGAACCGGAGGCGGGGGTGTCTCCTCCGTGGCCACGTTGCTGATGTGGGAGATCCCCAGGACGCGTAACCCCGCGTGCCGTGCGACCACCACCTCGGCGGCGGTCGACATCCCGACGGCGTCCACCCCGATTGCGCGCAGGAAGCGCACCTCGGCGGGCGTCTCGAAAGAGGGGCCGCTCAGCTGCGCATAGACGCCCCTGCGCAGCTCGAATCCCAGGGAACGGGCAACTTCCTCGGCCAGCTGGCCGAGCTCGGGGTCATACGCGCCACGCATGTCGACGAAGCGGGGCCCGAGCGCCTCATCGTTGGGTCCCCAGAGCGGGTTCTGTCCTCCCATACCGAGCAGGTTGATGTGGTCGACGATCCGCATCAGGTCGCCCACGCGGAAGGCGGGGTTGATCCCCCCGGCGGCGTTGGTGACGATCAGGGTATGGGCTCCCAGGGCACGAACCACGCGCACCGGGAAAGTGGTCTGGGCGATGGTGTACCCTTCGTAGAAGTGCAGGCGCCCCTGGAGGACCACGACCGGCCGTCCGGAGAGCCTTCCGAGGACCAGGCGGCCGGCGTGGCCCAGCACGGTGGAGGAGGCAAAATGGGGGATCTCTCCATACGGGACGGCGACCGCCCCCTCCACGGCATCGACCAGTTCCCCCAGGCCCGAGCCCAGGATCAGCCCCACCTCCGGGCGCAGATCGCTCTTCTGACGCAGGGCGGCGACCGCTTCCTCGATCTGTTGACGCAACGGTATGCGGTTCATCCTTCTCCTCATTCCTCCGCAACGCGATTTCCCCTGGATAGCGGAGCTTCCGGACGGCCGCGGAGTTCTTCCAGAAAACTCGCGGCACGCAGGTCGCGCTCCAGGATGGTGCGGATGTAGGTCTGAAGCAGGCCGGCGATTTCTTCCCGGCACGCGGGCCGGAGCCTCAGGCGGATCGCTTCCTCGAGGCCCCCGCGCTGCAGGTAACGGAGCGCCTTCAGCGCTTCCAGGGAAAGGGGACGTGCCTGAAGGTCCTCACCCCGGCAACGGGGGCAGAGCACACCTCCCAGCAGGGCGCTGAAGGCGTGTTCCTGGGGCCGGAGTTCGCCCTGGCAGCTTACGCAGCAGGAGAGCTGGGGGCGAAAGCCGAGCACGGCGAGCAGGTGCAGTTCGTACCCGCGCGCGAGGAGCTCCGGTGGAGCTCCGGCGTCCAGCAGCTCCAGGGCCTCGAGGAGCAGCTGAAAGGCCGGCAGGTTGGCAGATTCCTCGGGGGCCATGTGGTCGAGCAGCTCGGCGAAATAACAGCCCCAGGCGATCCGTTCCAGACCGCTACGAAGGGCCGGGAAGGCGTGCAGCGTCTGGGCCTGGGTGACGATGTCCAGCCCTCGAGTGCGGACGACCAGGAAGGTGCTGTGGGTGAGCGGCTCGATGTGGCCGGCCATGCGGCTGCCCGGCCGGCGGACGCCACGCGCCACGAGGTGCAGTTTTCCTCGTTCCGGCGTATAAAGGGTGAGGATGCGATCGGCTTCGCCCGTGTCGCTGCGGCGGAGCACGATGCCCTCGATGCGGTACAGGCGCGGTCGGGATTCGCTCACGGCTTTATCGTTCCATCCAGACCGCTCCGTAGGCGCACACCTCGACGCAGCGCCCACAGAGCGTGCAATCGCTCCGTTCCAGGGTGACCCGCTGCGACCCCTCCACCCGGTGCAGCGCCCGCGGCTCGCAGAAGGGGAGGCAAAAACCGCAATCGACGCACAGCTCGGCGTCCCAACCCAGCATACGCTCCTGCTCCGCCACCCCGATCCCCTGCTGCTCGAGAAAGGCAAGGGCGCTCCCGATCCCCTCCTCCGGCCCCTGGAGTTCCAGGATGACAATTCCGCTCCGGTCCGGCAGGACGCGCGCCTGGAGGATGTTCATCGCGAGGTCAAAGTCCCGCACCAGGCGGTAGAGCACCGGCTGATCGGTCAGATGGGCCGGGAACGTGAGGCAGAAGCGGCGCCTGGACAGCCGGGGGTTCACCGCTCCACCTCCCCGGCCCAGAACGAAGCCAAACCGGCCGGCAGGAAAGGAGGGAACTCCCGGCGCTGGAGTCGCGACCGGAGTTCCTCCGCCAGGCGAGCGGCGCGGGTCGGGCTGCAAAGGGAAGTGATCGGGATCGCACGGCCGGCCAGGTCGATGCTTCCCTCCTCCACGACACGGTACGGCACCTGGGCCACGCGCAACGGCGGCTTCTGAGGGGCTCCGAGGTCCACCACTTCCAGCACGAGGCGCTCCTCCGGGTTCTCGAGCGGGGCGAGCACCTGGGCATCGACCACAGGCAAGGGACAAGCGATCCCCATGGCCAGCCCCGCGCGGTAGCCCGGGACGACCAGGGGGCGGAGGTACTCGCGGCGCAGGTCCCGGGCTTCGACGGTGAGGCCAATGGTCGTCCCCCGGCGCCAGGCGATATGGCCGACGCCGCCCGCCACGAGGACAGGGAAACCAGGGCGGAGGATGCGCTCCAGCCGGTCGAGCACCCCCGGCTCGGCCGGCCCGGCCCAGGTGTGAACGGCGTTGCCCCGTTCCGGCAGAAGGACCCCATGGAAGGTCGCCAGGGGCTGGGTGTGGCTGTTCACTGCGAGCCGGCCCTCAGGCGGAGAGCGGACGGCCACGAGCAAACGCGCTTCCTCCAGGTCGTTCAGGCCGAGAGCGCCCTCCCAGGAGGTCTCGCCCCCCCGGCTCCCGCCTCGCGATTGGAGGCGGAGGACCGGCCGTTCGCCCGCAAGCCAGCTATCCAGCAGGTGGGCGCCGGCATGGGAGGCCCCCCGGTTACCGGTGGCACCGAGGTCCAGCACGAATTCGTGCGAAGAAAAGCCACACTGAAGCGGGATACCGCCTAGCCAGGCGCGTTCCAGGGACACAGGGAAGGAAGGGAGGCTCGGCCGGAAAAGGAGGATTGCCCAAGGAACAGGAGCAAAGGTCGCCGTGACGAGGACATCGATCTGCCGGGCCGCTTCCCCGAGGCCTCGCTGGCGCACGAGAGCCCGGGCCTCCGGCACTGTTACGATACCGGCCTGCCCATGGTACAGCCGACGATCGACCTCCGCCCACGTCCGCATGCGGCCTCCGCAGGTCCAATGATATCCCATTATACCACAGGGGGAATCTCCCCGACCTACTGGGGCTGGGAAGAGGGGGCGTGGATCATATAGCCGATGCCTCGGACGTTGTGGATGTACTCGGGGTCGTCCGGGCTGCAGCCCATCTTGTTCCGCAAGCGCCAGATGTGCACGCGGACGATCTCCCGGGCCTCGGCTTCCGAGGCGTCGTAGCCCAGCGCGTCCTGAAGCAGCGTACGGCAACTGAGGATACGCCCGCGATCCTGCACCAGGCGGGCAAGCATCCGGAACTCGGCCAGCGTCAGGGGAAGCACCTGACCGTTCAACGTTGCCTCGTGGGCCTCGAGATCGAGCGTGAGGCGACCGAGCCGCTGCAAGCCGACTTCCGAGGCGCTGGTTCCCTTGCTGCGGCGCAGCAGGGCCCGCAGGCGGGCGAGCATTTCCCGATAGCGGAAGGGTTTGGTCAGGTAGTCATCCGCGCCGAGGGAGAAGGCGCGGAGGAGGTCCTCTTCAGCATCGCGCGCGGTGAGCACCAGGATGGGCACCGAGGAGGTCTCGCGCAGCCAACGGCAGACCTCGAAGCCGTCCAGGCCCGGAAGGCCGAGGTCCAGGATGACCAGGTCGATCGGACACTCCTTGGCCCGCCGGAGCGCTTCGGGCCCACTTTCGGCCAGGACCACCCGGTACCCTTCCCGCTCCAGGGCATAGGCGATGGCGTCGGCCTGAACGGGGTCGTCCTCGACGAGCAAGACCTGTTCCATCTTATTTGGGTTACGAAAGCGTGGGCGCGGTTTATGCCCGCGCCCTTCCGGTTTCACCTGGTGCTATTGTTATCTTATCACAGCCGGGCTTTAGATGCAACTCTGCTGGTTATCTTTGTACCCTTCCCGACTGCTCCCCAGCCAGCAACTGCCGCACCTCGTCAACGGAGACCAGATTCACGTCTCCGGGAATGGAATGCTTCCAGGCAGAAGCCGCGACTGCGAACTCCAGCGCGGAACGGTCGTCCATACCGGTCAGGAAGCCGTAGATCAACCCCGCAGCGAAGGCATCCCCAGTGCCCACGCGGTCGACGATATCCCGGATCTCGTACCGTCGGCCAAGCAGGAATTCCTGGCGGTTGTGCAGACAGGCGGACCAGCCGTTGTGGTCGGCCGAATAGCTCTCCCGGAGGGTAATCGCCTGATACCGCAGGTTGGGGAAGGCATCCAGCACCTTCTCGCACAGCTTCCGGTAGCGAGAAGGGTCGATCTGGCCGCTCCGCACCTCTTGCTGCCAGTCGGAGTCTTCCAGCTGGATGCCGAGCGCCTGCTGGCAATCCTCCTCGTTGGCGATCCCCACATCGACGTAGCGCACGAGCTCCCGCATGACCTCGGGAGCCGTCTTGCCGTATCGCCAGAGCTTCTTGCGATAGTTATAGTCGCAGGAAACGGTGAGGCCCATCGCCCGGGCCGTCTGCACGGCCTTGAGAGAGAGGGCGGCCGCATTTTTGCTCAGGGCAGGCGTAATGCCAGTGATATGGAACCAGGCCGCGCCGTCGAAGATCCGTTCCCAATCCAGGGCATCCGGGTCAGCTTCGGCGATGGCGGAGCCGGCGCGGTCGTAGATCACCTGGGAAGGGCGCTGGTTGGCACCGGCCTCGAGGAAGTAGATGCCCATCCGTTCGCCGCCCCGCACGACGAAAGAGGTATCCACCCCGTGGCCGCGCAGGAAGGCGAGGCATGCGTCGGCGATCGGGTTCCGGGGCAGGACGGTCACGTAGGAAACCTCCAGGCCGAAGCGGGCCAGCGATACGGCTACGTTGGCTTCCCCTCCTCCGAAGGAAGCCTCGAGCAACGGCGACTGGAGGAGCCGCTCGAAGCCCGGGGCCTTCAGGCGGAGCATGATCTCACCGAAGGTGACGACACGCTTGCCCATCGTGCACCTCATTTCCCCCTGCAGGAGCGGACGATTTCCAGGGCTTCCCGGGTCAACCGGGCGATCTCATCGAAGGCGCCCGCAGAGATGAGCGCTGGGGGAGCGATCCAGCTGCCCCCGCAGGCATACACGACCGGGATCTTCAGGTAGTCGGCCAGGTTCGCGGCGGTGATCCCGCCGGTGGGGATGAAACGCACCCCCTTGAAGGGGGCCGCCAGAGCTTTGAGCACCTTGATGCCTCCCAGGGCTTCGGCCGGGAAGAACTTGACGAGGGAGAGGCCCCTACTGAGCGCCATCCCGACCTCGGTCGGGGTGGCAACGCCCGGGATGACCGGGACGTTTTCCTGGAGGCACCAATCGATGAGCGCGGGGTTGAGGCCGGGGGAAACGATGAAGCGCGCCCCGGCGTCCACCGCGCGCTGGGCCTGGTCGATGGAAAGGACGGTTCCCGCGCCGGTGAGCATCTGGGGCAGGGAAGCAGCCAATCGTCGGATGGCTTCTTCCGCCGCCGCCGTGCGGAAAGTGATCTCGGCGCACGGGAGGCCGGCCGCAAGCAGCGCTTCCCCCAGGGGAACGGCGTGTTCAGCGTGTTCGATCTCGATCACCGGCACCAGGCCCAGTTCCCCCAGCCGCTCGAGGACGGGGGAATGTGCGCTGGAGACGGCCGGGCTGACCTGGACGACCAGTTCGATCTCCACAGGGATATGTCCGGGGAGGTCGCTTACCCCGATCGACGTTCGCGCGTGTCGTCCGCGTTCCCCGAACACCTGCTCCAGGAGATCGGAGGCCCCGTTGATGACCTCCGGCTGCCGGTCAAAGTCCGGGGCGCTGTTCACGTAGCCGTTCAGTTTCACGATGCGCACCACGCGGTCCAGGTCGCCCAGGGCACTCTTGAGCACGCTGATCAGGTTGAGGGCTGTCTGGCGCGCTGCGGCGTACCCTTCTTCGAGGGAAAGTTCCGCCCCGACCCGGCCGGTGCGCATCGGCTTGCCGTCCAAGTAGCAAGTGGTGCCGGAAAGGAAAAGGAGGTCCCCGCTCTGCCGCGCGAGCAGGTAGGCTCCCACCGGTCGGGGGGGAGAGGGTAGGGTGAGGCCCAGTTCCTGGAGTCTTTTTTCGGTGTCCATTTGCTTTTCCAGATTATGAGGTCGGGGGATGGGCTCCCGCGGTCGCTCGCCCAATTTTCCCGGGGAGCCCATCCCATGCGTGCTCGGTGCGGTTAGAAGACGCTATCCGGGTTGTAGAAGCGGCAGGCATTCTCGGGCGAGATCAGCGGGGAGGGGAGGACGGTATCCTTCTCCGGGACCGCGCCGGCGAGGATGGCCATCAGGCGATGGAAACCAGCCCGCCCGATCTGGTCCGAGTTGTTCAATCCGGTGCAGGCGTAGTTGGTGCCGTCCAGGATGGCCTTCAGGGCTTCCTTCTGGCCGTCGACGCCGCAGAGGAACATCTCCTTGCTGCGGCCGGCATCGGCGATGGCCTTCTGGGCCCCCAGGCACATCGAGTCGTTCTCGCAGAAGACGGCATCGATCTTGTCGTACTTGGCGAGCATGTTCTCCATCAGCTTGTAGCCGCCGTCCTCGCTCCAGCCGCCAAAGTCCGGCGCCATGATGATTTCGATGTCGGACTTTTGGACGACGGAGAGCATGCCGTTCGTGCGGTCCAGGCCGATCGAGTTATCGGCCGGCCCACCGCGGAGCACGACCAGCCGGCCCTTGCCCCCCAGCCGGTTGACGATGTACTGCCCGTCCTGGACGCCGATCTGGTAGTTATCGGGGCCGATCCAGCTCGTGTACTCGCCGCCCTTCAGCTTGCGGTCCACCAGCACCACCGGGACGCCGGCCTTCTTGATGGCCTCGAGGCCGGCCGGGAGGGCTTCGAGCGGGCCGCCGCTGATGATGATGCCGTCGACCCCCTTAGCGAGCACGTCTTCGATGTCCGAGGCCATTTTCTCGGCATCGCCATTGGCGTCTGTGACGATCACTTCGATGTTGCCGTAGTACGCGGCTTCTTCCTGGACCGCCTTGGACATCCCGATAAAGTAGGCGCAGCACAGGGTAAAGTTCACCATACCGATGCGGATGGTGCGCTGCCCCGTCTGTGCCTGCTGGGTGGGTGTTGCCGCCGGGCCGCAGCTGGCCACAAGCAGCGCCACGAGCAACATGATCCCGATGAGCAGTTTCCCTTTCATCGCTCTTTCCTCCTGCCAGAGATTTCCTGTGACCATCTGCTCCAGAAGCCGAACTTGCTACACCTCCTTGTTCGCTCGAACGCTACGTTGCGCTGTCACTCCTTTCGCCGGGCGAGCACGGCGAAGAGGATGATCAAGCCCTTGAAGATCTGCTGGTAATAAGTCTGCACGTTGAAGAGGTTCAGCAGGTTATCGATCAGGCCCAGGGTGAGCACACCCCCGAACGTCCCCACCACGCCGCCCGACCCTCCTCCAAGTACGGCACCGCCGATCACGCAGGCTGCAATGGCGTCCAGTTCGTAGCCCGCGCCCACGCTCGGCTGCGCGATGCCCAGCCGGGCAGCCAGGAGCACCCCGGCTGTGGCAGCAAAGAACCCGGAGATCGCGTAAGCGAGCAGGATATGTCCCGAAACATGGATTCCCGCCAGCCGTGCTGCTTCCTCGTTGCCCCCGATCGCGATGACGGCCCTCCCGGCGGTCGTGCGGTTCAGGAAGAACCAGACGAGCACGAAGCAAACAGCCATCACGAGCGCCGCGAACGGCACCGGCCCCACGGAACCGCCCAGTACCGATCGGAAGATCGGGTTGGAAGGGACCCGGGGAACCTCGGAATAGACGTAGACCGTCCCGCGCACCGCCCCGAGGGTCGCCAGGGTCACGATGAACGGGGCGAGCTTAAAGCGGGAGATCAAAAAGCCGTTCAGCAGGCCGACCAGCACGCCTGCGCCCAGCGCGATCAGCATGGCCAGTCCGAGCGGCAGCCGCTGCTGTGTACCGGAGACTAGGATCGCACTCAGCGCGACGACCGAACCCACGGAGAGATCGATGCCGCCGGAGAGGATGACCACCAGCATCCCCAGGCTGATCAGGCCGTTCGTCACGGTCTGCCGCATCAGGTTGCTGACGTTGCGCTGGGTGAAAAAGACGTCCGAGACGGACGCAGCGATCAATAGCAGGAGCACGAACGCGGCCATGAAGCTGTAGTCCACCCAGCGACGCCGTGACATCGGGCGGAGGAGCCGCCCGATCTGGAGCACCTTTTGCCTGGGGAACTGTTCGGTTGTTTCGACTTTCGGATCCTGATCCATCATTGTACCCCCGCAGCACAGGCCAGGACGGACTCCTCGGTCGCCTGGGCCCTGGAGAATTCCCCGACGAGCCGGCCCTCCCGCATCACGAGCACCCGGTCGCTCATTCCCAGGACCTCCGGCAATTCCGACGAGATCAGGAGGATCGCGACTCCCCGCCCGGCCAGCTCGTTGATGATGCGATAGATCTCCGCCTTGGTGCCCACGTCGACGCCGCGGGTGGGCTCGTCCAGAATGAGCACGCGGGCCTGCGACAGCAGCCACTTTGCGAGGACAACCTTCTGCTGGTTGCCCCCGCTGAGTTGACGTACCAGGCGAGTGATCTGCGGAGGCCGGATGTCGAGTTCCTCGACCTGGGCGCGTACCTGCGCGTCCTGTTTCGCGCGGTTCAGCACACCCCATCGGCTGAGGCGATGCAGGACAGCTAGGCTGGCGTTATCCCGAATGGTACACTCCATCACCAGGCCGTCGCGCTTTCGGTCCTCGGTCAGCAGCGCGACGCCGGCGTTCACCGCGTCCCGCGGGGAGCGTGGGTGGAACGGTTTCCCCTGGAGAAGGACCTGCCCCCCGGTAATCGGTTCGGCGCCGAAGAGGCAACGGGCGAGCTGCGTACGGCCGCTGCCCACGAGTCCGAACAGGCCCACCACCTCCCCCGCCGAAAGGGAGAACGAAACGTCGTGGAAAGCCCCTTCGTGACGGAGGTTCTGGACCACCAGCACCGGCTCGCCGATCTGGGTGTGTCGGGAGGGGTAGATCTCTTCCAGGCTGCGGCCGATCATCATGCGGATGAGCTGGTTCTGGTCGACCTCGTTCGGCTGCACGGTCCCCACGAGCTGGCCATCTTTGAGCACCGTGATGCGATCGGCGATCTCGAACACCTCATCCAGGCGGTGGGAGATGTAGAGGATCAGGGTGGGCCGTGCCTTGAGGTTGCGGATGAGGGCGAAGAGCCGCTTCAGCTCCTCCTGGGAGAGCACCGCGGAGGGCTCGTCCAGGATCAGGATGCGCGGGCTTTCCGCGACGGCCTTGGCGATCTCGACCATCTGCTGGTGGGAAACGCTCAGGTTGGCCACCGGGGACCGCACATCGATGCCGGTGAAGCCGATATTCCCCAGGATGGCCTGGGCGCGCTCGTGGGCTGCTGGCCAGTCGATCCAGAACGGCGTGCGGCGCGTCGGCATCTGTCCGAGCAGGATGTTCTCCGTCACGGTGAGCTGGGGGACGAGGCTGAACTCCTGGTGGACGGCGCGGATCCCCAGGCGGCGGGCGCGGATCGGGGAGTCGATCTCCACCGCGTGGCCATCGAGGAAGATGTGGCCACGGTCCTTGTGGACAGCGCCGGCAAGGATGCGGATCAGCGTCGATTTGCCGGCACCGTTTTCCCCGACAATGGCGTGCACTTCTCCCAGGGCGGCCGAGAAGTCTACCCCGCGCAGGGCCTGGGTGCCGTCGTAGTTCTTGACAATGCCCCGCATCTGGAGGAAGTCCTGGGTTTCCATCGGCATCGGCTCATCCGCGATCGAAAGTGGTCAGGACGTCGTGCAGGAGGATGATCTTCTGCTCGGTCATCTCCTCCAGGGTGTCGTGGATCCCCTCGCGTCCGTGCCCGCTCATCTTGATCCCGCCGAAAGGCAAGGTTTCGACGCGCAAAGCGGAAGACCAGTTGACGATGACGCCGCCGGCCTCCAGGCGGTGGGCGATGTCGAAGGCGCGCGCGATATCGCGGGTGAACACCGCGGCCTGCAGGCCGTACGGGGTATCGTTGGCCATCCGGATCGCTTCGTCCACGGTGTGGAACGGGACAAGCGGCGCAACCGGGCCAAAGACCTCCTCGCGGAACGCCCCGAGGGCTGGGGGAACGTCGGCCAGCACCGTGGGTTCGACGAACGCGCCGCGTCGCTGTCCTCCTGCCTTCAGGGTGGCCCCGGCCTCGAGGGCAGCGCGGATTGCCCCTTCGACCTTCTTTGCGGCCTCCTCGTTGATGAGCGGGCCGACGTCGGTATCCTCCTCCAGTGCGTCCCCGACCTTCAGCGCCCGGGCTTTACGGGCAAGGATTTCCGCAAAATCGTGGTAGACCTGGGCGTCCACGAAGATGCGTTTGACCGCGCAGCAGATCTGTCCGTTTCCGCGGGCCAGCCGGCCCAAGACCACCGCATCCGCGGCCTTTTCCAGGTCGGCGTCCGCACAGACGATGGTCGCGTCGTTGCCGCCCAGCTCCAGATGGACGCGCTTCAGGTGCTGGGCAGCGAGCTGTGAAATGCGGATCCCGACCTGCGTGCTGCCTGTCACCGTCACCATCTGGATGCCCGGGCTCTGGGCCAGGAATTCGCCGATCCGGGACCCAGGGCCGGTGATCATCTGGTGGGCACCGGGCGGAAGGCCCGCCTCTTCCATCAGGCCGGCGATGGTGAGCAGGGTCAGCGGGCAATCCGAGGGTGGCTTGGCGATTACGGCATTGCCGGCGACGAGCGCCGGGGCGGCCTTGTGGGCATACAATTCCACGGGGTAGTTGAAGGGGACGATCGCCGCGACGACTCCGAGAGGCTGGCGGATCACCACGGCGAAGTGCCGTTCCTGTCCGGGGACGGCATCCATGGGAATGACCCGGCCGAAGATCCGTTTGCCCTCCTCGGCAAATCCCCGGAAGATACGGATGGCCGCCCCGATCTCCTCGCGCGTCTGGCGGATCGGCTTGCCGTTTTCCCGGGCAAGGAGTTCGCTCAAAGCCTCCTTACGGGCTTCCATCGCGTCCGCGATACGGGCGAGGATCGCGGCGCGCTTGTGCGCGGGCATACGGGCCATCGCCTCTTTGCCGCGCTGGGCAGCCTGCAGGGCCCGCTCGGCGTCCTCCAGCGTGGCCTCGGGCACCGTGTCGATCACTTCGCCGGTGCCCGGGTTACGAACTTCGCGAAAGCGCCCGTCGGACGCATCGACCCACCGGCCGTCGATCAGCATCTTCATCGTCGCACCTCCACGGCATCGTGCACCTCTCTCTCAGGGACGGGATACCCAAGCCGTCGGGATATCTTGAGCGCGGTCTCGCGGACGAGCGGGCCCAGTTTCAGGAGCATCTCCCGGCTCAGGCGGTGCGCCGGTCCGGAAACGCTGACCGCTCCAACCACCTCTCCGCTGTAGTCGAAGATCGGGGCACCCACGCAGCGTACCCCCAGCTCGTTCTCCTGGTCGTCAAGTGCAAACCCTTGGGCCTGAACCTGTGCCAGCTCCGCGCGCAGCGCCTCCACGGAAGAGATGGTGTAGGGGGTGCGGGGAGGGATGCCGGCATCGATGATCTCCTGTGCGCGTTCAGGCGGAAAGTGCGCCAGAATCGCCTTGCCCAGCGCGGTAGAGTACATCGGCATACGGGCGCCGATACGGGAAGCCATGCGGATCGGATGCGGGCTTTCGACCTTGGCCAGGTAGATCACCTCGTTTTCCGAAGGCACGGCCAGGTGGACCGTCTCCTGGGTCTGCGACGCCAGTTCAAGCAGGAACGGCTCGCTTTCCCGCCGGAGGTCGTGTTCTGCAAGCAGGACCCCGGCCAGCTCGATCAGCTTCGGGCCGAGTCGGAAACGATCCTTCATGTCGCGCTCGACCACACCGAGTTCCTCGAGCGTGGTAAGGTAGCGGTGGGCGGTACTCTTGGAGGTCCCGATGTGGGCGGCGACTTCGCCCAGGGATACGGTGGATCCGGCACGATGGGCAAGCAGGTTCAGGATGGAAAATGCCTTCACGACGGTGACAGCGGTGGCACTGTGGCGATCCAACGCGGCCTCCTGGCCCACATTGTTCTAAATTTTCGAACATTGTGCTAATTTTTATTATACCACGAACGCCCCATCTTGTCAAGCGCGCTTGCCCGAGCTTCGGATGCGACTTGGGACAATGAGTCGCTTCCCCGACCCCCTCCCCCACTCCTAGCTCCCTCCTGGCCTTTCCCTCCGCCGTACAGCTGTGGGGGGGAGAGGCGGGTAAGGGCCATGACGGAGCCTATACCTAAGAGCTCCAGAGGTGAGGGGCGAGGTGATGACCCAAAGTCCAACCTCAGTCTCCAACGAACAGTCCTATGGCAGCCAACCGAGCACGGGGATCTTCCTTCGAAGGGCCCGGGACACGGGCTAAGTCCGTTTTCACTTTGTTGGAAACCGGAGGTCTCACCGCTTGTCCGGGCCCGCACGCTGTGCTACAATACCGCTACGGAGGTTCGTCCGCACCGGCGCGGAGCTGCAAGGAGCGAATCCCCTTGAAGGCGTCGCAAGGCGTCGCGGCCGCCCTGCCGTATGTGGCCGGCTACACGGTTGCGGTGCTGCTCCTCTTGGCGCCGCTGCTCCTGGTGTCCCTTTCCGGCTGGCCGGGCTCGCTTCTCCCGAATGCTGCGCAGGGGAGACTGGTCCCCTCGGGGGTGATTGCGGAACCATTTCCGGAAACGGGCCTGGCCGGCCGCGTCGTGCGCGCCACGCAGTGGGCTTCCTGGATGGGCCTGCTGGGAGGGGTGGCACTGGCCGGGATATCCGGGCTGGCCCGGGCGTACCGCTCGGCGGTGCTGGGCGCGGCCGGGGGACTCACCTTTCTGCTCTACCTGTATCTGTTCCTCCTCCCCTACCCTCTTGCGCGCTACTACCACCTCCCTGGCCTGGGGGTGATCGCCGATCGCGACCCCCGGGTGGCGCTCGCCACGGCGGTTGGGCTTGTGGGCCTCTTTCTCCTTTTCGCTGTGGCCTATGCGATCACTCGCGGCCAGCAGGATCGCTTCCTCTGGGCGATCCTCTGGCTCGGGGCACTCTGCTTTGCCGCCGCGAACCTCTTCACCGCGGTCACCACCACTCTCGACCCCTACGACTATATCGCGCGCGGCCGGATCACCGGGATCTATACCGGGAATCCCTATCGGGATGTCCCCGCGGACTATGCCCTCGATCCGTTCATGACCTTTGTCTCCTGGCGCGAGAAAACCTCGGCCTACGGCCCCCTGTGGGAAACGCTGAGCGGGCTCCTGAGCCGGCCGGCCGGGAACGGGCTCTATGCGAACCTGCTCCTCCACAAGGGGCTTGCCGCGCTTGCGTACCTGGGGAGCGTAGCACTCCTTGCGGCCACCTTGCGTCGCCACGTGCCGGAGCGGGCGCTTTCCGGGACGCTTTTCTTCGCCTGGAATCCGCTCGTGCTCCTGGAAGCGGTAGGGAACGCCCACAACGATATCCTGATGGCCGCGTTCTTGCTGGCGGGCTTTGCCTTCCTGTCCAGGGCCGTCCGAGAAGAAGGCGAGGCAGGCGCGCTCCTGAGCGTTTTCTGGCTGGGGGCAGCGGTACTGGTCAAGTTTGTCCCCTTGCTCCTCCTCCCGTTCTTCCTCCTGGCCCTCGCGGCCGGCCGGCCCTGGCGCCTGCGGCTTCTACGTAGCGCTCTCTTTCTGCTCGTCCTTCTGCTCCTGGGCGCGAGTTTTTACCTGCCTTTCTGGACATGGCCAGGGATCGCCGACACCTTCCTCCGCCGGGTCGATATGTTCCGTATGACGGTGGTCAGTGTGGCGAAGGAAGCGCTGCAGTACTCCATCGGCGAGGAACGGGCCATGGCGGTCACGCGTTGGCCAGCCATGGGGTTGTTCGTCCTCTCTTACCTGCTGCTCCTGGTGCGCCACACCCTGGCCTCGCAGTTCGAGGCACTCCCTCTCCCCAGATGCCTCCCTGCGGGATGGCGGGAAGCGCTGGACCGCCGTCTCCAGGGATGCCGGGCTTCCTGGCGCACCCGACCCTGGGAAACGTGCGCCCAGGCGGGGATGGTCGCCTTCTTCCTGTACCTCCTCCTGGGCAACTTCTGGTTCTGGCCGTGGTATCTGATCGTGCCGATTACCCTGGTTTCTCTGGCGGGGGACGAACGCTTCCCCTGGCCGGTGCTGCTGGCATCTTTTGGGGGAGAGCTTTC
>JBDOIE010000160.1:0-10167 GCA_041082245.1 Chloroflexia bacterium | reverse complement strand
GCTCCGGATGTCCGGGAAACTCGAAAGGCTTGGCCTTGAACTCCACCGGCTGTCCGCTCTTCAGGACGCGCTCGAAAATGGCCTGATTCTCGGCATTGGGGAATAGTTCGAAGTGATTGCGGCCGATCAATTCCTCCCGGGGGTAGCCCGAGCCACGGGCGTAGGTCGAGTTGACCCAGACGAAGCGGAACTGGGTATCCAGGTACGCCAGGTGGGCCTGGGTGTTTTCGATGATGGTTTGCAGGATGTCCCGTTCGCGCGCCAGAGTTTGCCTGATGGTCTTCCATCGGTCCAGGTTCTGCAGGCGATATCGAAGCTCTGTCGCCGCGCGGTCGCTTCCCAGGTAGTCCCCGGGAGGAATGTAATAGGGGTTCTCATATACCTCAGTTCCCACGATGGCAAGCGGGTGCGTCGTCAGCACCTCCAGCAACAGGGCAGGCGCAAAACGGCGACAGTCGTACTGGCAGAGGGCCAGGCACGGGCTACCTGGAAGGAGGGTGTTCAGCCTGGCCTCGTACTCGATCAGGCGCTCAGAACCGGGCTCCTCCTGGAGCACCCAGCTCATCTCGCCCGTGACACGCAGCGCGGTATAGCCCTGGGCCAGGGCGCGCTCTGTCTCGGCCCGCAGCAGGGCGATCATCCGCTCGGGATCGAAGGAGCCGTCGCGGAGGTACGTTTCGGTGCTCGTCAGGATGACGAGTTGCCCGCTCGAGAGATACGGTTCCACAGCGAGTCCTTCGCCCCGCAGGTCATCCAGGACCGCCTGGGCCGTGCGGGCGTCCACAATATAGAGCACTTTCTGGCCGTACTCCAATCCCTGGCGCAAGAAAGGGGTCAAGAGGGCACGCCGCTCTTCCTCCGTTTCGTACAGGCAGCACAGGTGGTCGCCCGGCTCCAGACTGGCGATTGTCCTGGGTTTCACCGCTTCCGCACCATTCCTGTCTTGCAAACGGGTACGGCTCCTCACAATAGCCCCTTGCAAAAGTGTATCAAAATGTGCCGTTTTGCGCAACCGTTCCTCGGGGGCGAAGGCAGAAATCGGGGAGACCACCCCGGCCGCTCGCGCCCCGCAGCGGACCGGAATCGTTACAAAGGTGTGAACCTCCCATTTCCCCTGAAGACGGGCGTTTGTCCCGCTCCTTGACGCTCCCCAAACGCGCTGGTATACTGGGGGAAATTGCACGGGTTCGTAACGGGTGCAGGCCGCAGCAGGAGCGGCCTGGCCGTGGGAAAGCCTCTTTCCCGGCGGGAGGCAGGAGGAAGGAATGGCACGAACGGACACGCTCCGCGGCCGGCTCCTGGTGGGCCAGTCCGGAGGGCCGACGGTGGTCATCAACAGCAGCCTGGTGGGGGTGATCCACGAGGCGCTGGGGTATCCCGAGATCGAGGGGATCTACGGGATGCGCAACGGCATTCTGGGGGCGCTCCGCGAGGACTTTTTCGACCTGGGCCGCGAGAGCCCGGCAGTGATCGAGGGGCTGCGCTATACCCCCTCGGCCGCGCTCGGCACGAGCCGCCACCGGCTCAAGCCGGAGGATTACGAGCGCCTGCTGCAGGTCTTCCGCGCGCACAACATCCGCTTCTTCTGCTACATCGGCGGGAACGACTCCATGGAGACCGCTTACCGACTGGAGCGCCTGGCCGCGGACGCCGGCTACGAGCTCCGGGTGACGGGCGTCCCCAAGACCGTGGACAACGACCTCACCCATACGGACCACTGTCCCGGTTACGGAAGCGCCGCGCGCTTTGTGGCGCTCATGATGCGCGACACAGGGCTGGACACGATCGCGGGCGCCTTCTCGACGCCTGTGAAGATCGTGGAGATCATGGGCCGCCACGCCGGATGGCTCACGGCGGCCGCCGCGCTGGCCAAGGAAGGCGATGAAGAGGCGCCGCCGGACCTCATCTACGTCCCCGAACGCCCCTTTTCCATCGCCCGCTTCCTGGAGGACGTCCGTCAGATGTGCCGGGAGCGCGGGCGGTGCGTGGTAGCGCTCAGCGAGGGAGTGCGCGACGAACAGGGCAACTTTGTCGCCGCGCTTTCCACGGCTACGGATGCCTTCGGCCACCGGCAGCTGGGCGGAGCGAGCGTCTACCTGAGCCAACTGGTCAACGACGAACTGGGCCTCAAGAGCCGCTTCGAAAAGCCGGACACGATCCAGCGCTCGATGATGATCTGTGCATCCCCGGTGGACCTGAACGAGGCCTACATGGTGGGGCGGATGGCCGTGCACCATATGATGCGCGGGGTGAGCGGCAAAATGGTGACGCTCGAGCGGGCCCCCGGGCCGGCCTACTACTGCACCACCGGCCTGGTGGATCTGCAAGCCGTTGCCGAGACCGAGCGGCTCCTGCCGGCGGAATACCTCGACGAGCGGGGCCATCCCACCCAGGCGTTTGTCGACTATGCCCTTCCGCTCATCGGAGGCCATCTGCCACCGTATACCCATCTCAAGGGATACCCGGTACCTCGCCTCCTGGGAGATTGAAACCATGGAGTCGGCACCACGCCTGCTGGTCGCCTGTCAGCGGGAGGATTGGGACCACTTGCCGGCACTGGCGCGCCTGTTCCCGCTCGGCGTGGAGGTAGGCGACTTTGCCGATCCCGAGGTGCTCGAAGGGAACTGGCGCGCGCGGCTGGAGGAGCTCCTTCCGGTGCTCGACGCGCTTCCCGGGCCGCGGGCACTCCATGGGCCGCGTTCCGATCTGAACCCTGGATTGCGGGATCGCGGGCTTGTGGCTTTCTGCCGCGAGCGCTACCGGCGCGCCCTGGAAGTTGCGGTCGCTGCAGGGGCAAACGCGGTCGTTTTCCACACCGGCTTTAACCCGCTGATCCGCGCCCCCGGGTTCGACCGGCGCTGGCTGCAGCGGAGCGCGGAGTTCTGGCGGGGGCTGGGGGAAGAGGCCGAGCGGTTAGGGATCGTGCTTCTGCTGGAAAACGTGTGGGAGCCACAACCCCAGATCCTGCGCGACCTGGTGGACCTGGTGGACCACCCGGCCGTCCGGGCCTGCCTGGACATCGGGCACGCGAACATCTATTCGCGCCACCCGGCCGGGGAATGGATATCCGTGCTGGGGGAGCGGATGGTGTACGTGCACCTGCACAACAACGACGGCCGCATGGATACCCATGCGCCTTTGGAAAAGGGGACCGTGGACTATACACGGATCCTGCCGCTGCTGGTGGTATTGCCCCAGCAACCGGCGCTGGTGCTCGAGGTCTCCGGTGGAAAACAGGAGCGTCAGGAAAGCCTTTTCTACCTGAAGCGGCTTCTGGCGCTCGGATAGCGAGGCAGACGATGCCCCGCGATACGCCACGCATCGTGATCGTCGGCGTCTGCGGTTCGGGAAAAAGCGTGCTCGCAAAGGCGCTGCGGGAACACGGGTACAACGCGCGCAGCATCGCCCAGGAGCACTCGCTCATCGCCGGGATGTGGCGGGCGCACGGCCAGCCGAACATCCTGATCTGCCTGGACGCCGAGGCCCCGACGATCAACGCCCGCCTGGGGCGAAACGACTGGACCCCCGAGCTGGTCGCCGAGCAGCGACGAAGGCTCGCCGACGCGCGCAGGTACTGCGACCTGTACCTGCCGACGGATGCGCTGAGTGAACAAGAGGTGCTGGAGCAGGTACTCGCTTTCCTGCGCGAGGGATGGCCTGACGCGCCCTGACCCCGGGCGTCCCGGGGAATTGCGGCTGCCCTGTCCGGCAGTCGTACGGCCTGTCGCGCGACCGACCAGGTCCTTCGCCGCGCAGGGTCTTTCTCCGCCTGGACGGGAAGCGGTGCCGGCGTGCGAAAGTGGATTCCGTTAATCGGAGCCTCTATGGAGGCATAGGAGCGATGCCCCGATCGTTCAGCGAACCGGCGGAACTGGAGTGCCCGCGCTGTGGAGAGCAGTTTGTAGCGGTCGTCTGGCGCATCGTCGATGCCTCCGAGCGCCCGGATCTCCGGTTGCTCCTCCTCCTGGGATACCTGAATCGGGTACGCTGCCCCACGTGCGGGACAGAAGGGAGTTTCCCGGGTCCCTTCCTCTATCACGATGCCGTCCACGAGGCGGTACTGCTGGCGCTCCCCTCCGGGAAGCTCGAGGAAGCGGAAGTGCGCAGGATGGCCGATCCGCTCGTGGAGGCGCTCCACCGGTCGATCCCCCCGGAAGAACGCCGACCGTACCTGTGGAACGTGCAGCTTGCGGGCAGCATGGCCGGCCTGGCGGACGAGATCCGCTCCTGGGGCGAGGCAGGACTCCCGCTGCCGGGCGGAGCCATCTAGGTCGGGGTTCGCCTTCGGTGCCGAACTCTGTGAGCGGACGACCAGGCGACTTCGGGGCAGGCGGGACTTCATTCGGACCCCGGTTTCCAACGAACTATCCCAGGTAGCGAGCCGAGCACCGCGATTTTCGTTCGAAGGAGGGGGTAGGCAAGGGCGGTGCCCTTGCCTACCTACCCCCGCACCAGGGGTTTCCGGCCCAGGCCAGCAGGGCCTTTCGCGAAGCCCAAAGGAGCGCTACGGTCGCGGGCTTGTACGCTCGGCAGAAGCCCATTCTTCCCTTGTTGGAAACTGGAGATTCGGATGGTTGCAAAACCGCTGGAGTGTGGTAAAGTAGGGCGCGTCTGGAAAGGACGAAAACCGGTACGGGGATTTGGCTGGAGAGAGGGTGTAGCGGCCTCTCGCCCTTTTGGGCGAGGAATCCCCGGCGGAAAGGACGGAGGGATGATGGACGAACGTATCCGCCTGCATCCGGAGGTCGCCGTGGCGCTGGAGGAAGGCCGGCCCGTCGTGGCCCTGGAGTCGAGCCTGATCGCGCACGGTCTCCCCCATCCGCGCAACCTGGAGGTGGCCCGGCGCGTGGAGGAGACTGTACGGGAGCACGGGGCTGTCCCGGCAACGATCGCGATCCTCGCGGGCGAGATCCGTGTCGGGCTCACGCCAGAAGAACTCGAACAGGCCGCGGCACCCGGGCGGCTGAGCAAGACGAGCCTGCGCGACATCCCGCTGGTCGTGGCGCAGGGCGGCTACGGTGGCACCACTGTGGCCGCGAGCATCTGGGTGGCCGAAAAAGTCGGGATCCCCGTTTTTGCTACCGGAGGCATCGGTGGCGTCCATCGTGGAGCCGCGACCAGTTTCGATATCTCGGCGGACCTTCCGGCGCTGGCCCAGATCCGTGCGATCGTCGTCTGTGCCGGAGCGAAATCGGTGCTCGATATCGGCCTCACGCTGGAGAAACTCGAAACGCTCGGCGTGCCGGTCCTCGGCTACGGCACGGCCGAGTTCCCGGCGTTCTTCTCGCGCCGGAGCGGTTTCCCGGTCGACAAGCGGGTGGAGACGCCCGAGGAAGTCGCCGCGATCGCGCGGGCCAAGTGGTCGCTCGGGATGCCGGGCGCGGTGGTGGTCGGGGTTCCGATCCCACCCGAAGCGGACCTGGACTACCGCGAGATGGAGCGGATCATCGAGCGGGCGATCCGCGAGGCCCGCAAGGCCGGCGTCCACGGACGGGCGCTGACCCCGTACCTGCTGGCCGCGGTCGAGCGGGCCACGGGCGGGCGCAGCGTGGCTGCCAACGAGGCGCTGCTGTGCAACAACGCCCGCGTGGCCGCGGAGATCGCGCGCGCCTGGGTTGCGCGCTGAGGCCCGCACCCTTTGTTGAGGAGGTGAAAGGTGTCTTCTACATCCGCTGAACCTCGCCCGGGCCGTCGCAACATCCTGGCGCTGGGGATCGTAAGCTTCTTGACCGATATCTCGAGCGAGATGACGCTGACCCTCCTGCCCCTTTTCCTCGCCGACACGCTTGGGGTCAAGACGGCGATCATCGGCCTGATCGAAGGGATCGCGGAGAGCACAGCTACGCTGCTGAAGTTGGTCTCGGGCTGGGTTTCCGACCGGCTGCGCCGGCGGAAGGCGCTGGCCATACTGGGTTACGGGCTATCGGCGGTGTCGAAACCGCTCCTGTACTTCGCCAACGCCTGGCCCCCTGTGCTGGGCATCCGTTTTGCCGACCGTGTCGGGAAAGGGTTGCGGACGGCGCCCAGGGACGCGCTCGTAGCCGATTCCGCCGACGCGAATGCCCAGGGGCGCGCCTTCGGCCTGCACCGGGCGCTGGACACCGCGGGTGCAGTATGGGGCACGGGGATCGCCGCGATCGTGATCTTCTTGAGCCAACAAGGGGCACAGATCCTCAACCGGACCACGTACCAGCGCCTCGTGCTGGTCGGGATGATCCCGGGGCTGCTGGGGGTGTTGTTGCTGCTCAGCCTCGTGCGCGAGGTACGGCCGCGCGCCACCACGGCCCAGCTGCCCCGTCTCTCCCTGCGCGGCTACGACCGGCGTTTCTACATCTTTCTCGCCTCCGTGGTGCTCTTTACCCTGGGGAACTCGAGCGACGCCTTTCTCCTGTTGCGCGCGCGGAACCTGGGGCTGAGTGCGGTGCAGGTCGCCCTGATGGTGTTTGCCTTCAACGGGCTTTACAGCCTGCTATCGATGCCGCTGGGGGCGCTCTCGGACCGCATCGGCCGGCGCCGGGTGATCCTGCTGGGCTGGGGAGTCTACGGGCTCATCTACCTGGGTTTCGCGCTGGCGCACGCGGGCTGGCACGTGGCGCTGCTCTACGTCCTCTACGGTATCTACTACGCGGCCTTCGAGGGAACGAGCCGGGCGCTTGTGGCGGACGTGGTGACCGACTCGGCCCGGCGCGGCACCGCCTACGGCCTGTACCATTTCGCCGTGGGGGTGACCGCTTTCCCTGCAAGCCTGATCGCGGGCGTCCTCTGGCAGGTGATCGCCCCGCCGGCCCCCTTCTACTTCGGGGCCTTGCTGGTGCTGGCGGCGGCGTTCCTCTTTGCCGTCGGTGTCCGCCCTGGCGCGGAGGGATAAAAGGGTGGAAGGACTGGTCATCCGTGAGGGACGGACAGCCGACCTGGATGAGGTACTCCGATTGTGGGTCCAGATGGTCGACTACCACGCCGCCCTGGATGCGCGCCTGCGGATGCGCACGGATGCGGAAGGGCTGGAGGGGATGCGCGGCTATCTGGAAAGCTGCCTGGAAAGTCCCGAGTCCCGTCTTTTCGTGGCCGAGATCGCGGAGCGGCCAGGACTTGTGGGATACCTGCTGGCGCACATCCGGCCGATCTCGCCGCTGGTGATCCCGCCGACGTGCGGGCACATCAGCGACCTGTGCGTGGACGAGCCGTTCCGCCGGCAGGGGATCGGCCGGGAGCTGGTGCGGGCAGCGTGGGACTGGTTCCGGGAACGGGGTCAGACCCAGCTCCGCCTGAGCGTGGCTGCGGCCAACGCGGCCGGGCAAGCTTTCTGGCGGGCGATGGGGTTCCAGGAGCTCATGCTCCAGATGACGATGGATCTGGGGTAAGCGGATCCGCCAACCGGGTGAGGTAGGCGTGTACCGCGCGGTGCAACGCCTCCGGGGCAACGACCGAGTCGGACTTGTGTTCCGGGACGCCTCCCAGCGCCTCGATGACCTGTTCCCGTGTGATCCGCAGGGCTTCTTCCAGCGTTTTGCCCAGGGCAAGGGTGCAGGTCATGCTGCTGCTCGCGATGGCGACCGGGCAGCCCATCGTCTTGTGGTAGATTTCGGCGATGCGCCCGTCACGGACACGGATCCAGATGGTGGCCAGATCTTCCGGGCAGTGCGGTCCCCCTCCCCCCTGGCCGCTTGCGTCGGCTTCTTCGGGCATCCCCACGTGGCGGGGGTTCGTGAAATGGTCCAGCAGGGTCGGTGTATATCGTGGACTCATGCGAGCCTCCGGCGCACGATCTCCTCGAGCACGGCCAGAAAGCGGTCGATCTCTTCCGGGGTGTTGTAGATATAGGGGCTGACGCGGACGGTCCCCGGGACGCCCAGCTGTTGGGTCAGCGGGTGGGCGCAGTGGCCGCCGGCGCGCACCGCGATCCCCTCGTCGTCGAGCAGCTGGGCCACGAGGTAGGGGTTAGCGCCCTCCACGGAGAACGAGACCACGGCCCCGCGCCGTTCCAGCTCCTGCGGGCCGTAGGTGCGGATGCGGGGCATCGCCCGGAGTCCTTCCAGCAGCCGGCCGAGGAGCATCTGTTCGTGGGCACGGACCGCTTCCATGCCGAGCGCTTCCAGGTAGTCGACCGCCCCGATGAGCCGGCGGCCGGTGCGCAGATCCTCCGCGCCCCCTAAGGCGATCCCAGCGGCGACGTCGGCCGTGCCGGCCTCGAACTTCCAGGGGAGTTCGTTCCAGGTCGAGCGCTCGAGCGTGACATCGGCGATCATATCGCCGCCGTAGAGGAAGGGGGACATCTGTTCCAGGAGCTCGCGCCGGCCGTAGAGCACGCCGATGCCCATGGGGGCGAGCATCTTATGTCCGGAGAAGGCCAGGAAATCGCAACCGATCTCCTGCACGCATACCGGCATATGGGGGACGGACTGGGCCCCATCGAGGAAAAAGAGCGCTCCCGCGGCGTGCGCCATGCGGCCGATCTCGGCGACGGGATTGATCGTCCCGAGCACGTTGGAGATGTGGGTACAGGCAACGAGGCGGGTACGGGGGCCGAGGAGGGAGGCCAGCTGCTCGAGGTCCAGCGTACCGTCCTCGCGCAGGGAGGCGACGCGCAGGGTCAGGCCGGCCTGCTGGCAGAGGGCCTGCCAGGGGACGAGGTTGGAATGGTGCTCCACGATGGTGATGACCACCTCATCCCCGGGGCGGAACTGCAGGGGGCCGCTCTCGGGGCGGAGCAGGGAGACGGCGACCAGGTTCACTGCTTCCGTGGTGTTGCGCAAGAAGACGATCTCGCGCTCGTCCGCGGCCCCGATGAAGCGGGCGACGTTGGCGTGCGCCTGCTCGTAGAGTTCGGTCGCTTCCTGGCCCAGGAGGTGGGGGGAGCGGTGGATGTTCGCATTGTAGGTGGTGTAAAAGGTCTGGAGCGTTTGCAGCACCGGCCGTGGCCGCTGGGTGGTGGCGGCGTTATCCAGGTAGATGAGCGGCTTTCCGTGCACCGTGCGCTGCAGGATCGGGAAATCGGCCCGGACGGCAGCGAGATCCAACAACGGGACCTCCTTTTCGACGGCAACATGTCTGCAGGGGCATTCTAGCACGCACCTGCGGGCGGGTCAAACGGCGGGCTTAAGGCTGTCCGGAGGCGTGCCGGGAAACGGGCTGGGAACGACGGATTGACGATGTGCCCTGCTGGAAGTGTCGTAAACAACAACCTCAATGCAGTCCTCCCCCGGCAGCAGACACACGGGTCACGGATGGTGTACGGCCGGTATCGGTTCCCACCACCTTCGCCCCAGTCGAATCGTTTCCTGGCCGATGGGCATTGATACCAGCCGTAGGCATCCTCACGCGCCCACGTGGTCCAGCACTCCCCGTCATACTGGGGACAGCCCGAGTCCTTCATCACCCACGCCACCCGCACCCAGTTCGTCCCACAAAGGGAATTCCTTATCTCCTCCGGCGGTTCCATGCACAGGTAGGGCGCGATCTCCGTGCGCTGAGGCCTCGCCGCCCACGCCATCCCAAACACCACCCCCACCAGAACCCCCAGCACCCCCACCAGCAGCAGGAACCGGCCCACCCTCCCTACCCACCTCCTTCCTGCCCACATCTTCTCCTCCTCCATCGCCCTACCTCCCCGCGATGATCATCATCGTTGCGTACCACACCCCGGTCCATTTCGGCGGCCCCAGCACAATCGTCATCCGGCTCACCGGCTCCAGAAACGGATCGGGATACCAGCTGTAGTACCCGACCGCACAGGGCGGATTGGGATCACCATCGTAGTTCTCCCAGTCGTAGGCAAAATCGCCCGTGGCCGCCGCAGAGGGCATGAAACTCAGCACCATCACCTCCTCCACCAGCACCTGTGCCCCGTAGGGGGCAAGCACCGCATTCACCTCAAAAGCATCCGGAGAGTACGGCCCAATCCACTCCTGCGCTTGCTTGTTCTCCGTGGCCCTGTCCACCAGGGGCTGCAGGATCGGCACCAGCTCCGGATCGTACACCACCGGGGGAAGACCGGCCTCCGCCCGCCGACAGTTGATGTTCTCCAGCACGATCTGGATCACCAGATTCGGGTCGGCCGGCTTCACCCCACCTCCCCCTCTCCCTCCCCCGCCACCTCCACCCGGGGCCGGGGGAACCCCTTCCTCCCAGTACCCCTCGAAATCGTGCACCCGCCAGTTCCCATCCGCA
>JBDOIE010000151.1:0-1671 GCA_041082245.1 Chloroflexia bacterium | reverse complement strand
TGGCCAACCTGAAGAGATGGGGGGAAAGGGGGGAGGTATCGATATGGGTTACCCGATTCTGGAGTACGACCCGGCGCGCGAGGCGCTGATCGAGCCATCGCGGATCATCGAGCCCGCCGACGTGCCGGAGCACTGCGTGGTCTGCTTCTTCCGGGAAGTGCTCGAGAAGGTGGTTGTCGAGCACAATGCCAGGATGGTCGCGGAGAACCGCTGGGAGGACGGGCCCCATCCGCTGCTCGAAATCACGCACAGGGGCAAACGGCTGGCCTTTTTCCACCCCGGGGTAGGTGCCCCGATGGCGGCAGGGCTGCTCGAGGAGGTGATTGCCCTCGGTTGCCGCAAGTTCATCGCCTGTGGGGGGTGCGGCGTGCTGGAAAGGGACATCCCGGTCGGGGGGCTGATCGTGGTGGCGGCCGCGGTGCGCGATGAGGGCGTGTCGTACCACTATTTGCCGCCGGCCCGGGAAGTCGCGGCGGATGAAGCGGCACTGAACGCTTTGGTGAAGACACTTGACGCCCGTCGGATCCCCTATCGCGTGGGGAAAACATGGACCACGGATGCGCCCTACCGTGAAACACGCGACCGGATCGCCCGGCGAAAGACGGAAGGTTGCCTTACGGTGGAGATGGAGGCTGCGGCGCTGATGGCGGTCGCCCGGTTCCGTGGGGTGACCTTCGGGCAGGTGCTGTACGGTGGCGATGATGTGAGCGGGGGTCAGTGGGACGGGCGACAGTGGCAATCCCGAGAGGAGATCCGCGAAGCGTTGTTCTGGATCTGCGCGGATGCGTGTTTGAGCCTCTGAAACCAACCCCGATCCAACGAGTTTCCCTAGTCTGAGTACCGACAGCAGCGGCAATCAGTCAGATGTCGGTCTCTCAATCCAGGCCGGCCACCGCGGGCGTAAACCCTGCACCCGCCCAACCCAGGCCGCAGCGTATGCGCAGACGTGGCGAGCGACAGCTGCCTGCTCCTGCATCGTTGCACTGGGACATCCGAGGTGTCCAACGCTGCGACCGTTGCCGGACCGGCCTGCGACTTCGATCTGGAAACGGGTACCGCTGAACCGGGACTGCCATGGAACCATTGCCGAGGCCCGCTACTCGGTCCCTTTCCGTCTGGTGGGCCGGAGCTGAGGGTCGCGAAGGCATATCTCTTGGCACCCGAGGAACGGTGTGGTATACTCTTGCTAGGAGGACCAAAACCGGGTGGCCCAAGGAGGAGGGAAATGTCGAGGCAGTACGAGTACCGGCGTGCCGAGACTCTCGATGAGGCCTGGGTGAACTTTGAACATACCTTGCCCCTGGATCCCCTCCCCGATGGTGGACCGAATCCTTTCTACGTGGAAAGGCCGGGGAATCCGGCTCAGCGCCTTCGGGACAGCCTGCTGGCCCCTTTTCTGGAGCCGCCCAAATTCTTCTTTTCCGGCCATCGGGGTACGGGCAAGTCCACCGAGCTCCGCCGCCTTGCGGCAGACCCGGAGATCCGCGCCAAATACTATCCCATTCACTTCACCATCCGCGACAGGGAAAGAGATCGGAAGGGATACGAAACGATGCGCGAGTTCGTCCGCAGGCGGATGAACCCCGAATTGATCACGCGCAAAGCGCTCGACGAGGCGGTGCGTCTCAGCGGCGGGGTTTTCAGCGAAATGGCGCGCATCATGCGGGCCGC
>JBDOIE010000133.1:0-1036 GCA_041082245.1 Chloroflexia bacterium | reverse complement strand
AGACGAGACGCGGAGACGCGGAGAGGGGGAGATGGGGAGACGCGGAGACGCGGAGAGGGGGAGATACGCTCCGTCTCCGTGTCTCCGTGTCTCCGTGTCTCCTCAACAAACGGGTTGGGCACGAAGCGCTCGGCGGTGAGCTCGGGGCGGTTGAGGTAGCCGACGGCCAGGCCGACGCCGCCGATGAGGAGCTCGCCGGGGACGCCGATGGGCTGGGGCTGCAGGCGCTCGTCCACCACGTAGAGCTGGAAGTTGGCGATGGGGCCGCCGATGGGAGGGCCGCCGAAGGGCCACCGGACGGCCGGGTCGCAGCGGAACATGGACGCGCAGACGGTGGTCTCGGTGGGGCCGTAGGCGTTGAAGAAGCGGCGGCCGGGGGCCCACTTGGCCACGATCTCGTCGGTGCAGCGCTCGCCGGCCGCAATGACGGTCTCCAGGTCGGGGAGCGCCTCGGGCTGCAGCACGGCCAGCAGCGAGGGGGGCAGGGTGACGGTGGTGATGCGCTGCTCGGCCAGCAGGCGCATGAGGGCCGGGCCGGAGGCGAGCACGTCCTGGCGGGTGAGGACGAGGGCCGCGCCGTTGCGCAGGGCCATGACGAACTCCCAGACCGAGGCGTCGAAGGAGAGGGGTGAGAACTGCAGGATGCGCTTGCCAGGGCGGATGTCGAAGGCGCGCTGCTGGACGTCGGCCAGGTTGCACAGCCCGCGGTGGCGCAGCAGGGTGCCCTTGGGCCGGCCGGTGGAGCCGGAGGTGTAGATGCAGTAGGCGAGGGAATCGGGAAGCTGGAAGCTGGAATCTGGAATGTGGGATGTCGGCTGCTGGGCGATCTGGGGCCAGTCGCGGTCGAGGAGGACGTAGTGCGTATTGCGTACTGCGTATTGCGTATTGCGTACTGCGTATTCCGTATTGCGTATTGCGTAGTCCGTATCCGTCGGTTCGGCGGCGCTTTCTCCACCGACTACGGAATTACGGAGTACGGAACTACGGAGTACGGAGTTACGGAGTACGCTCTCCTGGGTGACCACAACCCCCACCC
>JBDOIE010000118.1:0-1474 GCA_041082245.1 Chloroflexia bacterium | reverse complement strand
TGCGGAATTGATCCTCGGAAAGCTTCAAAGGTTTAGCAAACGTATTTCTAACTCAGGACACTAGGATACCTTTGGTCAGACGCAAGACGACCGGAAATGTTCGTTGTGCCACTCATGGATCTGGAAGGTTCGGCTGCGGAATCCAGGCCTCGACTTGCTCCGGGGTTGGCTCCGTTGCTACCCGCGCAGGTCGATGAGAACTGAATTTGGGGGCACAGGGTATTTGCGGGCGGGCCGTAAAAAGAGAGCAGTCGCGAAGGTGCACCGAGGCGGCCTAAAGGCGGAGCATTTCCGAGCTAGTAGCCTATTACTACTGGGTCATAAACAGAACATTTTCTGGTAGAATTGTTTCGTGCCTCTCCGATCCTCGGGGCCAAGCCCGCAGGAGAAACGCCTGGCGGCCTATTTGAATGGCTTGGCCTACGCCGCCGGGCACGCCGACCGCCACGAGCCGCTCAAGGACTACTGCAAGGGGCTGCTGCTGCCGGGCGAGCGCAAGAGCATCGAGCCCATGGCCGCGCGGCTCCATCCCGACCGTGTGCAGGCGGCCCGGCAGTCGCTGCACCACCTGGTGGCCCAGGCGCCCTGGAGCGACGAGGCCGTACTGGCTGAAGTGCGCCGAGGCGTGCTGCCCTTGATGCAGCAGCGGGGGCCGATCGTGGCCTGGATCGTCGACGACACGGGGATTCCGAAGAAAGGCCGGCACTCGGTGGGCGTGGCGCGGCAGTACTGCGGCCAGTTGGGCAAGCAGGACAACTGCCAGGTGGCGGTGAGCCTGAGCGTCGCCACGCGCGAGGCGAGCCTGCCGGTCGGCTGGCGGCTGTACCTGCCCGAGGAGTGGGCGCGGGACCGGGAGCGGCGGCGCCGGGCGGGCGTGCCGGAGGAGATTGAATTCGAGACCAAGCCGGAGATTGCGCTTGAGATGATCCGCCGGGCGGTGGAAGAGGACGTTCCGGCGGGAGTCGTGCTGGCCGATGGTGCTTACGGCAGCGACACGAAGTTTCGCGAAAGTCTCTCCGGGCTGGGGCTGGCCTATGTCGTGGGGGTGCAATCGAGCCTGAGCGTGTGGCGGCCTGGAGAGGCCCCCTTGCCGCCGAAGCCGCGCCAGAAGACGGGGAGGCCGCCGAAGCTGCTGCGGCGGAGCGAGCAGCAGAAGCCGGTGTCGGTGCGCGAGCTGGTGTGCGAAGCAGGAGAAAAGGCGTTCCGGACGGTGTGCTGGCGGGAAGGCGGGCGAGGCCGACTTGAGTCTCGATTCTGGGCGGTGCGGGTGCGGCCAGGGCACCGGGACTCCTGGCGCAGCGAGCCTCACGCCGAGCACTGGCTGCTCGTGGAGTGGCCGCGAGGGGCGGACGAGCCGACGAAATACTGGCTGTCGAATCTGCCTGCGGAGACGCCGCTGAAGAAGCTGGTGGAGCTGGCCAAACACCGCTGGATTGTCGAGAGGGACTATCTCGAGCTGAAGCAGGAACTCGGA
>JBDOIE010000076.1:0-1243 GCA_041082245.1 Chloroflexia bacterium | reverse complement strand
CTCTTCCTCCGGCCAGTAGTTCAACAGGTCCGCACATTCGCTCACCGCTTCGGAGTCCTCGCGATACGGCTTCCACAAGGTCTCTGGCAGCCGCAGAATGTGCTGCTTCAGATTCGGCGT
Source organism: Chloroflexia bacterium (assembly GCA_041082245.1). Classification (GTDB taxonomy): domain Bacteria; phylum Chloroflexota; class Chloroflexia; order DTKN01; family DTKN01; genus DAOTVY01. Next base: position 1,123 of record JBDOIE010000076.1, on the reverse strand, counting down.
CATGCGCACACTGATGGCAAACGTGATCCTTCCCTGCGGACCCTCCGACCGCCGCTCGTCCCGCAGCCAGCTCACCAGCTCCCGGTCCCAACAGGCCGCGTCCCCGCGAAAGTAAAACTCCACGACGCTGTCCGGCAGCGCGGCGAAGGCCCGCTTCGCCGTGGGCAACGGCTCCACGTGCGCCGGCACGTTGCCGTCTCGGAACTCATCCGCCAATGCCAGGTCCATCTCCGCCCACAGCGCCAGCAGCGGCTGATAGCCCTTGCCCCCTTCGTAAGTCGGCTGGGCTTCCCGTTTGAAACTTTCGATCACGGTGGCGTCCAGGTCCACCGTGGCAATCTTCTGATCCGCACAGCGCCGCCCGATGGCTTGGACCAAGTCCTGATTGACCTGCGCCAAAGCACGCAACGGCTGGCTCTCGCTGGGGATATAACTCACCTGCCCCACCGGCAACTCCGCCCGGGCTTGCGCGATGCGCTCCTCCTCGTGAAAGGCGTACAGGAACTTGCGCGCCGCCTCCGGGCTCGGCAACTCGTGCCCCAGCATCTCGGCCAAGCCTTGGTCCTCCCGCAAGCGCTCGAAGTCTTCCAAACATTCCCCGCCCAGCGCATTCAGCACCAGAAAGCTCTCGACATAGGTGGCCTCGTCAAAGCCTCGCTGGCGCTGCTTCACGCGCAGATGCCGCTTCACACTGCCCGGAACATCGAAGGACCGCACCGCCCGCACGAAAAGCGGAATGCCCGCATACGCGGTCAGCACCTCCTCGGCGGGATGCTCAAAGTCGTACTCGAAGGGCAACTCGCCCTCGGCGGGAGACCGTCTCGGTTTCTTCGGCAGAGCCATCGTTGCCAGCCGAGCAATTTTGCACCCATTGGGTGAATCCCACCCTTCCCTCCGGAACCCCTTCCCCGTGGATCACCAGCCACCGTCCGAAACCCTTACGGACGGATCACGGTCCGGACGGTTCGGCAAGCTGCGGCTTGACAGCGGCCTGGGCGGTTCTGCACCATGGTGTCAGACGGAGGCGCGGCGGCCGGGAAGGCCGGCGCTTAGGAGACAGGGCGCATGGAGCGCTGGGATCTGGTGGTCACCCATCCGTACGGACTGGCGGCACTCCTGCTGG
>JBDOIE010000061.1:0-4519 GCA_041082245.1 Chloroflexia bacterium | reverse complement strand
CCTGCGTCTGGAGTACCTCGCGGCGGCCGGGCCGCGGCTCGTGCGCCTGTTCCTGGGGGATTCGCAGGAAAACCTGCTCGCCGAGGTGCCCGGGCTGGGCTGGGAGACGCCCTTCGGGCGCTACGTCCTCTACGGAGGGCACCGTCTGTGGCACGCTCCCGAGGCGACGCCCCGCTCCTGCATCCCGGACAACGACGGGCTACAGGTGGAGGAACTTCCCGATGGGGTGCGCCTGTGCCGCCCTGCGGAGCCGGCCACCGGGATCCGGAAGTGCCTGGAGGTCCGCCTCCTCCCGGGCGAGATGGCATTGACCTTGCACCACGAGCTCCGGAACGACGGCCTCTGGCCGGTGGAACTGGCTCCCTGGGCGATCACCCAGTTGCCTCCGGGCGGTGTGGCCATCCTGCCGCAGACCCAGGCGCCTGTGGACGGGAAAGGGTTGCTGCCCAACCGCAACCTCATCCTCTGGCCCTACACCCGCTGGGAGGACCCGCGCCTCCGCCTCTTCGACGACCTGATCTGGATCGAGGGTCGCTCCGGGCCTTCGCCCTTGAAGATCGGCTGCCTCAGCGCACGGGGCTGGGCCGCCTACTTCCGGCACGGGCTGCTATTCTGCAAACGCTTTGTGCCGCAGCTCCAGCGTTCGCATCCCGACTGGAACTGCAACGTCGAGGTATATGTGGAGCGCGCGTTCGTCGAACTGGAAACGCTGGGCCCGCTTGAGCGTCTGGAACCCGGCCAGTGCGCCTGGCATACGGAACGCTGGGAGTTCTACCGGGGGCCGGACGTCGCGACGGATCCGGACGACTTGCGCGATTGGATCGCCTCGTTGGGCTTGCCGTGACCGATGGCAAGGGGGTGCGGAAAGGAGGCCAGGGCTTTCCTGTTTTCCAACGGAGAAGCTGGATGTCGACGGTTCGCGTTCCCGAGCGCGCCGGGTGGGGATCGACCGACGTTCCCGCCCTCTTTTGGAACACGGGAAAGCCCTGAAACGCGGCAGCAGGTTCTTGACATTTTCCCCTCTTGCCCCTATCATATGCTCAGCGTCCAGCGGAGGTGCCGCCATGGATACTGTTCCCATCGAAATCCCTGCCCCCCTTCATCAACAGCTGGTGCGACTGGCCAACCAGCAGGGACGGCCCCTGGAGGAGATGGTACGGGAGTTCCTCGCCGCCGGGCTCTGCCGGCACCAATCCTGGATCCCCCGGCAAGACCTCCTGGCCGAGTGCTACCGCGTGATGCAGGACGACAACCGGGCAGAGGGGGAAGGGTTTCTCCCCCTGCAGGATGAGGCGATGGGATAGCAAAGGACCGCTTGATGGAGTTCCGGCGAGGCGACGTGGTGTTGATCGCCTTCCCCTACATCCAGGACTTTGCCCGGAGCAAGGTCCGGCCGGCCGTCGTCATCCAGAACGATGTGGGGAACGCCTACAGCGACAACCTGATCCTGGCCTCCATCTCCTCCCAGGTCCCCGAGCAGGAGTTCCCCGTCCACTACCGCGTCTACGCGGGCACCAAGATCGCCAAAGAGGCCGGCCTGACCACCGACTGCGTGGTCAAGGCGGAGACGATCATCACCGTCCCCAAAAGCCGGGTGATCGAGAAACTGGGCCGATTCCCGCCGGAGGCGATGGCCGAGATCGACCGCTGCCTGCGCATCAGCCTGGCCCTGGATTAGCCCTTTCGCTCTACAGGGCATCGAGGATCCAGCGGGACCAGCTTTCCATCCCTTCCGTGTGCAACCGCACCTCTTCCAGCGGGTAGAACCCGCCCCGCACTTTGCCCCGCTCGCGCAGGATGCTTCCTTCCGAAGCGACCTGTACCCGATACACGAAGCCGAAATGCCGCCGGCCGACGGGATCGGCGTCGTCGTTCAGCACGCCCCACAGCACGGGTACAGGGGTGTCCAGGCCGACCTCCTCCTCCAGCTCGCGCAGCAGGGCACGCTTGAGCATCTCTTCCCCGATCCTATCCCCGTCGCCTGGATTTACGTGTCCCCCCAGGCCGATGGACCAGCGGCCCCGCAGGCCGGCCTCCTTCCCCGCATGTCCACGGCGAAAGAGGAAGAGCCGCTCCCCCGCCCACACGACCCCGTACGGGACGATCTGCTTCCAGGCCTCGTCGTGTTCGACCTGCTCGCGGGGGAGGAAGCGCCCACCCCGGACCACACGCGCGAGAAAATCGGCCAGCAGATCGCGGTCGACAGAGAAACCCTGGAAGATCATTTCCCCCAGGAGCAGCGTCCGCGGAACGACCAGGATCGCTTCCATTGCACGGCTCAATCCAGAGGGCGGATCTCCAGGCTGATGTCGAGCGCCCGGGCAGAGTGGGTGATCGCCCCGCACGAGATCAGGTCCACACCGGTCTCGGCCACAGCGCGCACCGTTTCCAGGGTGATCCCGCCCGAGGCTTCCAGAAGCGCGCGGCCGGCCACGAGCGCAACCGCTTCGCGCATCCTCTCCAGCGGCATATTGTCGAGCAGGATCGCCTCGGCCCCCGCCTCCAGCGCGGCCCGTACCCCCTCCAGGCTGGTGACCTCGACTTCGATGCGCAGGGGATGAGGAGCCGCTGCCCGGGCGGCGCGTACCGCCGAGGCCACGTCGTTTCCGGAAAGGGCAAGGTGGTTATCCTTGATCAGGATGCCGCTCCCCAGGTCCGCACGGTGGTTGTGCCCTCCGCCCGCGCGCACCGCCATCTTCTCCAGGTAACGCCAGCCGGGGGTGGTCTTGCGCGTGTCGACGAGCCGGGCTCGGGTTCCCTGGAGCGCGGCCACAAAACGCGCGGTCAGGGTCGCGATCCCGGAGAGGCGTTGCAGGAAGTTCAGCGCCGTCCGCTCTGCAGCCAGGATCGCCCGGGCACGCCCGCGCACCCGCGCGATCACCTGGCCGGGGTGGACCGCGGCTCCGTCTTCCACGAGCGCCTCCCAGGACACCTCAGGGTCCACCGCGTGAAAGACCGCTTCCGCCACCTCCATCCCCGCGATCACCCCTTCGGCCTTCACGAGGAGCTCGCCTTCGGCGCGCAGGGAAACCGGGATCAGCGCTTCCGAGGTGAGGTCGCCCCGGCCGAGGTCTTCCTCCAGGGCCAGCGCGATCAGCCGATGCACTGCCGGCGGCAGGTACCCCATCCGATCGTCCCTCCTGACGGCCTGGATCCGGCCGACGGGTGCACGCTTGGTGGCCGGCCCGTCTTGGGCCACATGCCTCCCGCGAAAAGCAGTGCTCTGTCCATACAAGCCTGTCCCGCGGGTCGGCAACGCGTCCTTCCCCAACGGGCCGGCCGATTTCCGGAAGAAGAACCATTTACCCGGGGATCGCAGGGCGATCCCCAGGAAGGGTACAGGTCGCGCCCACTGCACGGGCTCTGTCTGCGGCGTGCCGGGGAACTGCCGCGCGGAGCCCTATTGCGAAGCCGGGGCCAGGCCGGGTACCCGGGCCTGCAACTCGGCCACGATGCGTTCCGCAACCGTTTCGTTGCCCTGGATCGCGGCGAACTTCTGCAAGATGATCTCCAGACGCCGGCCGGAATGGGTCCGGATCTCCAGGCGCCGCTGCTTCAGGAGAAGGTAAACCAGGTACATATCCAGCGGGAAGAGGCGAGGCTTCTTGACCTGCACTTCCGCGATGTCGGCGAGGGGGATCTCCTCGAGCGCCTTGTGCTCATCGCGGATCGTGCGCTCGTTGAGCAGGAGGCGCTGATCGGTCAGGCCGATGTAGCAGCTCTTCATCCCAACCGAACCGTACCCGGAGACGAGGAGGGTTTCTCCGGGCCTCAGGTGCTGGGAGAGCTCCTGCTCGATCTTGCTCCGGCTCAGCTTCGTCCCCATTTGCGACCTCCTTCATGCTACAGCAGCAGACCGCCCGAAGATCGATTTCGCTACAGTAGTCGTTACGAAGCGCCCTAACATGGGGTTACAACGGCCTAACCCGGTGCCTGCGTGCAGGGTTGTCTTCTGGCAAGACTTTTCGCCCTCTCGGGCACTGTTCAACAGAGCCCCGTCGCCGGCACCGGCATCCCCGGGTGTAGCCGGCAGCTCGCACCGGCCGGCTCATGGACGCAGGTTTTCGATATAGGCTCGTACCTCCTCCAGGCCCATCAGTTTGCCCTGGAAGAACCGGTTGACCAGCTCGAGCATCTGTTGGCGGAGCTCGGCGATCAGCCGCTCCCACTGTTCGCCCAGGTCGCGGCGCCCGGTCAGGTCGTCGCGGAGGCGGAGGAGCGCCATCACGAGCTGCGTCTCCTCGGGCCCTTCCAGGCTCTCCAGAGCATCCCGGATCAGCCCGTCGATCTGGTTCACCAGTGCTTCCCGGTCGAGGTCCGAAGCGAGCCGCGCTTCGTCGAGCGTTTCCAGGAGTGCGTGCACCTGGTAGAGGCGTGCCGTCGGCTCGTCGAACAGTTCGCGGATCCAGCCGGCCTCCTGGTAGCGCCCGGTCAGGCGGAAGATGTTATAGAGCCGCTTGGCGACCTTGCCGTAGTTCGGCGGCTCTCCGTAGGCGTACTTTTCCACCTCGTGCTCGAG
>JBDOIE010000043.1:0-3328 GCA_041082245.1 Chloroflexia bacterium | reverse complement strand
CCTCGGTCTGCAGTTGCAAGCCGGCCCATTTTCGGGTACAATGCGGCGGGCTTGCGGAAAGGGAAGAGCCCCAAGGGAATTCATCGCCCGGGTTGTCCGGGAAAACAAAAAAGGAGGACTTATGGCCACCAAGATCGGCATCAACGGGTTTGGTCGGGTGGGCCGGCAGGTGTACAAGGCGCTGCTGGACTACTACGGAGATGACCTGGAGGTCGTTGCGGTCAACGATATCACTGATGCGCCGACCCTGGCCCATCTGCTGCGCTACGACTCGGTCTATGGCGCGTTCGACGGCGACGTGGAGGTGGAAGGGTCCAGCCTCGTTGTGGACGGGAACGAGGTGCGCGTGCTGAGCGAACCCGATCCGAGCAAGTTGCCCTGGGCAGAGATGGGGGTAGACATCGTCATCGAAAGCTCGGGCCGTTTCACGGAGGCCGCAAAGGCCAAGGCCCATCTCGACGCCGGGGCGAAAAAAGTCATCATCACCGCTCCGGCCAAGGGGGAGGACATCACCATCGTCCTGGGCGTGAATGACGATCGTTACGATCCAGAGAAGCACCACATCATTTCGAATGCCTCCTGCACCACGAACGCACTCGCACCGGTAGCCAAGGTGCTTTACGAGCGCTTTGGCATCGTCCGCGGCCTGATGACGACCGTCCACGCCTACACCGCAGACCAGCGCCTGGTCGACGCCCCTCACAAGGACCTGCGTCGCGCACGGCACGCCGGCCTGAACATCGTGCCCACGACGACCGGCGCGGCCAGGGCGCTCGGGCTCGTGATCCCCGAACTGAAGGGCAAGTTCGACGGCATTGCGCTGCGCGTCCCGATCCCCACGGTCTCCATCATCGACTTTTTCGTGGAACTGGAGCGCGCGGCAACTGCGGAGGAGATCAACCAGGCGTTCCGCGAAGCCGCGGACGAGGAACTGGCGGACATCCTTTATGTCAACGATGAACCGCTTGTTTCCTCCGACTTTATCGGCGCGGAGTACTCGAGCATCGTCGATGCCCCGCTGACCATGGTGATGGGGGGCACCATGGCGAAGGTGATGGCCTGGTACGACAACGAGTGGGGTTATTCCTGCCGCGTAGCCGACCTCGCCGCCCTGATCGCCGAGCGGCTGTAGGACGTCGGGAGGCTTTTGCGCCCGGCCTGGTTCGCCTCTGGCGGCAGGCCGGGCGACGCATTTTCGGAGGTCGTGCGGTGATTGCGCCCGGCTTTCTGTTCACGCAGACGGCGTTGCGCACCTACCGAGAATGTCCTTACCGGTTCCGCTTGCGTTATCTGGAGGGAGTGCCCTGGCCGGCTACCCCTGCGGACCCGGCGTTGGAACGGACCCTGGAACTGGGCCGGCGCTTCCACGAACTGGCCCGGCAGCACTACCTCGGCCTGGAGGTGAGCGAGCAGGTGCGCTTTGCCGGGAAGCCCTTGGCAGACTGGTGGAAAGCGCTGCAAGAGCGACCCCCTGAGCTCTCCGGGTGCGAACGGCTTTACCCCGAGGCCACACTCTCGGTTCCTGTCGGCGCCTTTCGCCTGAGCGCGCGCTACGACCTGCTGGCCATCGGGGAAATGAAAGCGTGTATCGTGGATTGGAAAACCGGTGAGTTGCCTCCGGCCGCCGCGCTGGCGGAGGATGTGCAGACACGGGTGTACCTGTGCGTCCTGGCCGATGGAGGTGCGGCTTACCACGGAGGACAACCCCTTGCCCCGGAAGACCTGCGCCTGATCTACTGGCACCCCGAAACCACGGTGGCCATCGACTACGATGCGCGGAGGCATGAGGAGAATCGCGCCTTCCTCGTGGAATGGATCGCGCAGATCGCCCGGCGGGCGCCTGAGGAGATGTGGCCGGTCGAGGATCATCGGGTCTGTGCTCGTTGTGGTTATGCCCCTGTCTGCGGGCGTCCGGGGGGTGGGGTGCTCGAGTGGGAGGAAGAGGAAGAGGAAATGCCCCCGGAATGGCCTGTGGAAGCGGCGTAGGCCGTCCCTCAGTCCGCCTCCCCCACCGGAGGCTCGATCCAGAGGTGGAAACGCGGCAGAAACTCCAGCAGATAGCCGCGCGTGGTATAGCCGAGCTGTCGGGATACTTCCTGGGGAGGTCTACCCGCGGACAGGAGCCGAACCGCCGCCGTGTCGCGCAAGATCTGGGGATTCACCCGGCGGATCCCCGCCGCGCGGGAGAGGCGCGCCAGGATATTGTTCACCTGGCGCCCCGTGATCGGGACAACCGGGGAAAGCCAGCCGGCCTTTCCTCCCAGCCGCTCCCGGTAGCGGCGTAGGGCCATAGCGACTTCGGGCGGAAGCGGCAGGCGGCGCGACTTCTGGCGCAGTTTGCCGCCATAACGGATGACCACGGTCGGCGGGGTGTCGTCGAGCTCCAGGTCCGCCCACTGCAAGGCAAGGAGTTCTTGTTTCTTCAGCCCGACCTCTCCAAGCAGCCCGACGAGCGCGCGGTGGAAATCGTCGCCACGCGCGACGGCCAGCAGGCTCGTCATCTCTTCACGCGTGAGGACTGCCGGTGGTTCCACGGCGACATCCTGGAAGGGGATCTCTGCAGCAGGATCTTCCCTCAGCCATCCCTGCGCCAGGGCATACGCCATCAGCCGGCGCAGGAACTCTACCCCGACGTTATAGGTGTTGGCCGTGTAGCGCCCACGGCCGTGCGTCAGCCATTCCAGGAAGGCGTTCAGGTCGCGACGGGTGAGCGTTTCCAGCGGCCGCTCCTGCGGAAAGTATTCGAGCAGGCGGCGGGCGACAGAGCGGTGGTTTGCTACGATGTTGGGCGTACGGACGCCGGAGATCGCCTGCAGGTACCGATCCACGGCCTCGCCCACCAACACGGTGCGCTCGCGTTCCATCCCCACCTCCCGTGCGCTCCCACACCACGCCGGAGCGATCGGGGCATCTGCATTATCATAAAGGGCCGGCTCGCGTACGGGCCGATTCCATCCCCACCTCCCGTGCGCTCCCACACCACGCCGGGGCGATCGGGGCATCTGCATTATCATAAAAGGCCGGCTCACGTACGGGCCGATTCCATCCCCACCTCCCGTGCGCTCCCACACCACGCCGGAGCATTTGCATTATATCACAAAGGGCCAGCTCCCGTACGGGCCGGTTCGGAACCGGCCCGTACGGGAGCTGGCCCGCACCCGCGCGAGCTGGCCCTATGCTCGGATGCATGTTTCTAGATGGGCAAGGCGAAATTGGTAGGCTCCTGTTATAATCGGGGCAAAACGGCGTCGCGAGGAGGCCCCGATGAGCAAGAAGAGGAAGCAGACCCGAGAGATCGAGATCACCATTCGGTTACGTGTTCCGGAAG
>JBDOIE010000027.1:0-13711 GCA_041082245.1 Chloroflexia bacterium | reverse complement strand
GGCAGGGTGCTGGAAAGGGCCGCGCTGAAGGTCACCACGGTGTGAATCTCCGGGGTGATCGGCTCCCAGGAAGGCGCAAGCGCCGGTGCCCCGTGCACCTGCAGGCTCTGCTCCTCGATATCGTAGCCGCACTCGTTCAGCGCCAGGAGCTGTACCTCATAGACTCCCGGAACAACAAACTGGTGCACCGGATCGGGTTCGTTGCTCGTCTCCCCATCGCCAAAGTCCCAGAAGAAGGAAAGCGTCCCGGAACCGACCGTGGTGTTGGTGAAGAAGACCTCGTCTCCCCCACAGACCGGATCGGGCGCATACGTGAAGCCAGCCCGGGGCACGTCCCACACCTCCAGCGTCTCGGTGGCCAAGGCCGTGCTGCAGGCGGTCGTTACCGCCAGACTCACCGGGTATCGCCCCTGAGAGGCGTAGATGTGCATCGGGTTCGGGTCGGTGGAAGTTCCTCCATCTCCAAAGTCCCAGGCCCAGGAAAGCGGCGTTTCCCCCTCCACCACACTCTGGAAGAAGACCGGCCCGACACAGATCGGAGCAGACGGGGTGTGGGTGAAGGAAACCCGCACACAGGCAAAGGCATACCTGAGATCCCCGTTTGCGAGGTCGTAATAGGCGATGTGCGCGCGCTTCAGGCTATCCAGCGCAAGCGAAGCGAACTGCCCCACGTTCCCCGCGCCGTCTACCGTCTGGAGCTGCCAGGACGCCCCATAAAAGGACGCCAGCTTCAGGTCGCCGTTTGAGACATCGTAGTAGGCGATGCGGGGCCAGCCGGAAGCATCCAGCGCAAGCGAAGTATACTGCCCCACGTTCCCGGTGCTGTCCAGCGTCTGGAGCTGCCAGGAGGCCCCGTTGAACGAGGCCAGCTTCAGATCGCCGTTGGTGGCGTCGTAATAGGCGATGCGGGGAAGTCCAGCTTCATCCAGCACGAGCGAGGCATACTGCCCCACGTCCCCCACACCGTCCACCGTCTCGCTCACCCAGCCGATCTCGGGATCGCGGTAGTACAGGTAGCGCAGGTCGCCGCCGGTGGAGTCGTAATAGGCGATGCGGACTTTTGTCCAGCCGGAACCGGCCAGGGCAAGCGAGATGTGCCCGCCAACACCGGAAGCAACGATCGTCTGGCAGTACCAGCCGCCACCGCCGCAGTTCCCGCCGATCCCGACAAAGTAGGCCAGACGCATCGCTCCCGGAGCGGCATGGTAGGCAATGTGGGGGATGTTTGCCGCATCGAACGCAAGCGAGCTCCACCGGCCCACCGCCCCTGCCGCGTCCACCGTCTGCACGATCCAGGAGAAGCCCTGCTTGCGGGCAAGGCGGAGATCCCCGTTTGTGGCGTCAAAGTAGCTGATCCAGGGCATACCCGAAGCGTCCAGCGCCAGCGACGCGTACTGGCCAACGGAAGCGGTTCCGTCCACTACCTCGATCTGCCAGGCTGTCCCGTCGTGGTATGCATATTTCAGTATCCCTGCGGCGTCGTAGTAGGCGATGTGGGGATGGCCAGCCGCATCCAGCTTCAGGGAAGCATACGTGCCGACAGCCCCTGCGCTGTCCACGGTTTCGATGCTCCAGACCCAGCCGGAGTCCCCCGAGGGGGTTGTGCCGGCGCGGGCCAGAAGCGGAGCAAGCAGCATTGCCAGCAGCAACAGGATCGGTAGCCATCGTACAGCGCGGAGATTCATTGACTTTCCTCCTTCTTTTCCTTCCTTACCCCTGCGGTGGTACTTTCCGACGACTTATCCGAATACATCCCTGGTCACGTGGTGAACATTTTCTGGACGGGCGTGCTGGGGGAAGTGGGAAAAGTTTTTCGCGCGCCCCGGGAACGTTTACCGCGTGTCTTCCTCATCTTCCCCGGTGGTTCGGTCTGCGTGGGACCTCCCGCGAGCTGTTTTTCCCGGTACTCGCGCCAGTTGACGCGGTGGCCAATCCCCAGTCCGGGGCGGGGGTTGTAGAGGGGGTAGTATCCGCCCAGGATGGGCACATCCGGGTACTCCGGATGAACGTCGCGTGGCCAGGTGTCCGGGAGCCAGGGAAAGGCATCCAGGAGGGTACCGCTGCAATCGTCCGAGGGACACATCCAGTCGTTTCTCTCCCAGTCCTCAGTCAGAAACACGCGCTGGCACAGCATACACCAGGTGTATCTGGCCTCATCTCTGCCAAAGGGGTGCGGCATGGGAATTTCCTCCTATCCGTGGCAGGAACTTTCTCCTATTCTGAGAAACTTCCTCCCAGGGCGAGGTACAGGCAGCCGGGGGGCACCCTGTCCCAGGCGAGCAGCATCACATCGGGTGGGGGGGTGAGGCCGTCGGGTTCACGCAGGGCCACCAGGGCCGGCCGGCGGCCGTACTTTTTGACAAAGTGGGTGAGGGCTGCTTCGAGGTCTTCCTGGCGCGGTTTCCGGCCGCACGACCAGCCGAGGAAGGTCATTCCGTTCAGGTTCGGGTTCGAGGTCTCCATAGCCGAACAGGGCTCCTCGGGCTCAGGGCTCCGGGTAGACCATGTGGAGCGCGGCGACCTCGGCGGTGCCGCGCGCCTGGATCCACACGTTCCCGACGATGCCGAAAAGGTCGGTGGCATCTGCTCCTACCACCACCAGCACGGTACGGTCGGCGGAGTTAGCCCCGATTTCCACCACGCGCGGATAGACCTTGCGCGCGATCAACCACGAGCCGTTGGCCAGTGCTGCGTCCTGGGCATCCTGGTACACGTAGGGGGCGAAGCGGATCTCCCCGGTTTCCCGGTAGTAGGGGATGTCCACGTCGAGCGCAGCGGCCAGCGCGGCACCATCGGCGGCAGTGGAGAGGGTGTTGCGCACGTGCAGGAAGCGTCCGATCCCCAATCCCAGGAGCATCAGGGGGAGCACCACGAAGGCGGTGAAGAAGAGCACGGTGACGGTGCTGACCCCGCGACGGCCGGATAAAAGCGCGGAGTTCTTCGGGAATACAACGACGGACTTCTTCGGAATTACCATCTTACCACCCCTCCAGCCGGTAGCGCGCCCTGCCGGTCACCGTGATGTGCGGGAAAAAGTCGGGCAGGATCGTGGGAACGTCGTAGCTCACCACGCAGACCAGATAGTCGCCGGTCACGTTCACCTCGACTTTCCGCGAGCCCGGAAGGGTGCCGTAGTGCAGCGCTTCCTTCAGGGCCGCCCCGGTCGGATCATCGCTCACCGTCCCCACCCGGCACCCGGAACGCGCCGCCTCCTGCACCACCTGGTTCGCGTACACCGCAAACCCACCGTTGATCAGGAGTACGATCAGCATCACCAGGATCGGCATCCCCAGCAGGATCTCGTACACCTCCACGCCGCCACGACGGCCTTTTCTCATTACTGTCCCTCCTTCTCTGCCTGCAATTCCGCGAAACTGCGCGGATTTAGCCCCTGGAGATTTCCGTCCAGCAGGGCTATAAGCAACTGCTGGGCATCCACGATCTCAGCAAGGGCATTTTCGGCTCCAGGAAGGTCGGTATGCCCAGCACGAAGCGGCGCGCCTCCAGGAGCGCCCGATGCAATTGCTCCAGAGCCAGCGGAACCCTGTCCAGAACCTTCAGCGCATCCAGGATGGTCATTTTCCGCTCTTCCTGCAGGGTGATCCTGCGCCGCGTGCGGCGTGGGCGGGTGGACTCCACCGCACGCGGCACTTTCCCTCAGAATCCGATCACACCCTCCACAACCTGGCCGGCCAGCCGGTGAAAGCCAACCCCCAGCAGCGCATAGACCGTCGCCGCGATGAGGATAAAGGCCGCAAGATGGGGCTGGCGCTCCAGCGCAAGTACCAGACATATCCCGATTACCAGCACGACCAGGGCGGACATCGGGGTACCCTCCCACCGATCAGTGGAACAGGGTACCGATGGTTTCCGTGGCAAAGTCTTTGATCGCGCCTCCCAGGAGCTGGAAGACCGCCGCCACGATTACCCCCAGGATCGCCAGACCCAGGAGGATTTCGATCATGTCGATCCCGCGACGACCTCGCCTCAGTGCGTTCCGCAGAGTCTGCAGCATCATGGCTGTACCTCCTTGCCGTTACGATATGTCAACCACCCGCCCGGAACAGTTTCAGCACGCCCGAAAGCAGCGGGGCTACCACAAGCGCGATGAAGGGAAGCACGAAGAAGATCAGCAGCACCGGGACCATCTTCCCACCCAGTGCCTTTGCGCGCTCGCGTACCCCCGACAGGTAGATGCGCCGCATATCCTGTGCCAGTCCCACGATGCGCTGCGCCGCATCCACCCCCTGGCGTTCGATCTCGGACAGTTTCACGAAGAGCGAGAGGAGCTCCGGGATCCCGGTCTCTCCCGCCCGCCTGCGCGCCGTGTCGAGCAGCCGCGCGCCCAGGGTTCCGGCCTCAAGGTCGCACCGCCGCAGGAACTCCCCCAGCAGCCCGGGGTAGTCCAGCACGTTGCGCAGCGCACTCTCGATCGTCGCCCCGCCCACCACTTCCAGGGCAATGCGATCCGCGAAATCCGGCAGCATCCTGCGGATCTGCCGGAGCGCCCCCTCGCTTGCCTTGCGCAACCTGCGGTACGGCAGGAGCACCCCCACCAGCCCCACCAGCAGCGCCAGCAGCATCCGGTTGCGGAAGAGCATCAGCCCCACCATAAAGCCGCCCACCCCCAGCAGCAGCACCAGCGCGTAGAACATCGCGCCGGTCCAGCCCACAAACTGCCCCTGGAAGCGCGCCCAGTACAGACGCTGCTCCAGCGACGCAAGGGTGGTGGACGGAAGGAGCGGCGCAAGCACACGCCCGAGCATCCCGGCGATCGCCTGCAGCAGCGGGACTTCCTCCTCTTCTGCCCCCGCCAGCTCCCGGAGCTGGGCCGCCGCCACCGGCCGGCGCAGCGGCAGCGCCTCGTAGCCGGCCACCAGCACCGTCAGTCCCACAAGCAGCCCGATGACCAGTGGCATTCCTCCCTCCCCTCACTTCCCCCCTTTGAGCGCCTTCGCCTGCCGCCAGGCGGCAACGGTCACCGCAAAGCCCAGGATGGCCACCACAAACCCGAGCGTGCGGCCGGCCCCCTGGCTGACGCAGGCAAAGACGCACCCGAGCACCACGACTACAAACCCGATCGCCGCGTACAGGTTCAGCTTCTTCTCGCTCATTTCTTTTTCCTCCTCCTTTTTGTCTCCTGCCTTACGGCTCTGCATCCTGGATCAGCGACTGCACCATCAGGTACCCCACGGCCATCATCCCGGCTACAAAGACAAGCAGGATCATCCCCACCGCGCTTCCCTGGAACTCGCGCGCGAGCGGATCCCGGTTGAGGAAGATGTATGCCCCAAGCGAAAGCAGCGGCGTGATCCGCAGCAGGAACCGGTGCTCGGAGAGGCTGGAGCGGATCTCCGCCTGAAGCTCCAGGTTGGCGCGCGCAGTGCGCGCTTTTTCCGCCAGCACTTCCAGCATGTCGGGTCCCGCGCGGTGGAACACCAGAAGCGTTCCGGCAAGCTGCTGGAGATCGGGGTTGGAAGCACGCTTCTGAAGGTTGAGCAGGCCCACCTCCACCGCCCCTCCCGCAAGTTCGGTGTCCACCAGCACCCGATCCAGTTCGCGCGCGAGCACCGAGGATGGGTTCACCGCGCGCAGGGAGTCGCGCACCTCCTGGAGCGCCGGGCGCACCGCCCGATGCACCCGGAGCGCTCCGGCGATGTCTTCGGATGCTCCGGGAAGCTCTGAGGCAAGCAGCCGGTTCAAACGCTCTTCCTCCCACCCCACCCACCACACCGGAAGGTACATCCCCACGGCAAAGGCGATGAGGGAAAGCACAAAGGGAGCACGGGCAATCAGGGCCAGGATCATCGCCCCCACGCCGATGGCCACCTGGAGCACGCGGAACGAGGTCGGCGACATCTTCATCCCGATGGTGTCCAGGCGTTCCTCGATCCTCCGGCGGGACGGGGAGTAGGGGGCGGGCCTCTCCACCGCTTCCACGCCCGCAGGAAGCGGCACCACAGCACGCCGCTCCACCAGGAGATAGTTCAGCAGCACAAAGACCGCAATCCCCAGGATGCACCCGATCAGGAACGGCACCGTTTTCCTCCTTTCAGTCTTCCTGGCCGCCAGGGCCGAACTCCCAGGCGAGCTTCCCGATCCAGCGCGGCTCTTCGACCTTCTCCCACGTGTCGCGGGTGGTACTGTACCGGAAGAGATCGCGCAGGAAGACATCCCCTTTGCGCAGGTAAGGCTCCACCTCGCAGATACGCGTGATCACGCGGCGCGAAGTGCCGGGGAGAAAGCCGACGTGCACCACCAGGCGGATGGCCATCGCAAAGCGCTCTTTGGCCGCCTCCTTGTTGCCCGAGTAGTAGCCGGCTCCCTGGGCGAGGTTGACGATCATCCGGGGAGTGTCGTAGGCGGACTCGGTGTGTACCGTCGTCATCCCGTAGTGGCCGGTCGAAAGTGCCCGCAGCGCCTGGTAGGCGGCTTCTCCATCGCGAATCTCTCCGGGGATCAGCCAGTCGGGGGATTGCCGGAGCGCGTTGCGCACGAGCGTCCCCAGGCTGACCTCGCCCTTCCCCTCGATGTTCGGGGGCTTTGCCTCCATCGCCACCCAGTTGTACTGGGGGCCGATCACCAGTTCGTGGGTGTCTTCGACCGTGACGATCCGTTCTCCGGGCGGGATGAACGAGCAGAGCACGTTCAGAAGCGTGGTCTTCCCCGTCTTTGTCCCCCCGGCGACCACGATGTTCGTGTGCTGCTGCACGGCATTCCGGAGGAACTCTGCGATTTCTTCCGAAAGCGTCCGCCAGCGCAGGAGGTCCTCCAGGGATGGGAGTTCCTCCGTCCAGAACCTCAGGTTGATCGAGGGGTACTCCCCCACCGCGACGGGCGGCAGCGCCACGTTGAAGCGCGCACCCATCGCGATCCCGCCTTTCGCGCGCGGGATCCGCCCGTCCTCGATCGGGTGCATCCCGCTCACGGTGCGGCCGGTCATCTCCAGGATGCGCAGCGCGGCGTTGCGCGCCTCCTCCGGTGTGCAGCGGAACGATTTGTCTTCCACCCAGCCCGGCCGGCCACGGATGGAAAGCCAGAGCCGGCCGTCCGGGTTGAGGGTGAGTTCCTCCAGGTCGGTGCGGTAGGGGGGCATATAGTCCTGGAGCACCCCCAGGCCGATCACGCGGTTCACCACAGTGCGCACGCAGCGCGCCTCCACCTCGCGCGGCAGCACCAGGTTCCGACGGGCCACGATCCGCGAGATGATGCGGTAGGCCGCTTCCTCAAAGCGCCTCCGGTTTTCCGGGGACTTGTCGGCAAACTCCTCTCCCCGGAACTGTTCCTTCAGTCCCGCGACGATCTCCTCCTCCACCTCGCGCAGCACCTCTTCGGACACCGGCGGCTGCACCGCGCGTTCTCCCACCCCCAGACCCATCTGGAAGAAGAGATCGCTCACCTCTTCGGTCACTTTGCCCTCCTTCTCTTCAGCCTATCCAGGAAGGATCGGATGCCATCCGCGACCTCGTGTATCTCCTGCCGGAAGGCAAGTTTGAACACCTCCAGCTGCTGGTGCTGGGCTTCCAGCCGTGCCAGCTCAGGCCACATAGCGACCTCGATCCAGTGCTGGATGAGGAAATTCTCATCGAATTCTTCTTTGCGCAGCTCCGCAAGGTGCTGGGGATCCGGAGCAGGCGCCCCCTCGGCCGGGGATGCGGGACGTGCAGCCGGTTTCCTGCTCCTCCCTGCCGGGGGAGCTGGGGGGAACAGGGGACGAATCTGCGCGCGCAGCTCCTTCTCCAGGGGGAGCCAGAATTTTTCCCCGCACGTTTTCAGCATGGCAAGCCACTTCCGGAGGTTCTCAGCGCACCTCATTGTGTTTTCTCTCGATGACAAGCAGGAAATGTTCTGCCAGCCGGCGGATGCTCTCTTCCAGGGCATCCAGAAGTCCCTCGACCCGCCGGAACTCACCTTCGAGATCGAGTTGCCGTGTCGTGTTCTCCGGGTCGGCCATCACTGGACTTCCTCCTGTTCCTTCAGCGATACCGTGCAACCCTCATCAGTGACGCCGATATCGAGCACCTCCAGGGTTCCGGTAACGGGAGTAAGGGATGATGGGAAACCGAAAGTCCCGCGTCGCACCTGGTAACCGCGCGTCCGCAGGTGCGCGGCGAGCAGGCGCTCGATCTCGGGGATGGCCTGATAGAGCGCGCCTTCGAATTTCCCCAGGGGCTTTCCTTCATCCGGCAACCAGTGGCACCTCCAGGCCCACAGCAGCACCACCAGGATGCCGTCTCTCAGCCCCTGAAGGCACAGCTGGATTTCGCGTTGAGGAATGTGGGTCCTGCAGGCGCGCTCCGCAAGCCCGATCCACACCGGGCCAGGAGCAGGGCATTCCTGCATAAAGTCCGCCAGGCTTCCCACAAAGAGCACCAGCGGATACGCTCCGTCAGGCATTTTTCACCCCCTCACCGACTGCCCCGCCGGGCCGAGCAGGATGGGCGCGCGCGTAATTGCGCGGAAGTCCGCCCTGCCTGTGGGAACACCCCTGTTCCCACACGCGTGCCGGGCCATCCACCGGATGCGCGCTGCCTCCTGAAGCCTCGGCACACGCAGCCCACCGTCTGCCCCACCGGGCCGAGCAGGATGGGCCGGCCCGCGCACGCAATTGCGCGGAAGTCCGAGGGGGGAGATCCCCCAGGGCTGGGGTGTGGCTGGCCACCCTGGTACCAGCGTGGTACCACCCCCTCCCCAGCCGGGATGCTCGCCTCCGCACGCAATTGCGCGGAAGTCCGTGCCCTGCACGCCCGTAGTAACGACCCTGTTCCCACACACCATGCGTGCCGGCCTCTGCGGCAGCACGCAGCCCCCGGCCTGGCTCACCGGTGGTTCCTCCTTTCGAGCACTTCCTCCACCCGCTTGAGGAGCTCCCGCGAACAGGTGGCCTGGGCCAGGAGATAGCCACGCGCTGTCCGGAGAAGCTCCCAGAGTTCCTCGGGTGGCTGGTGGTGCACCAGCGCCAGCAGCCCCGGTACATCGTCCAGTTCCAGTTCCCCGAAGGGATCGAAGCCGAGCCGTCTAAATCGGCGGATTTCCTCACATTTGCGGCACGGGGCCGCCTGCTCCCACTCCCCCTCCTTCACCTCCATCTCGCAACGATAGCACGGGGGATGGAACACGGTCATGGCCCACCACCTATCCGAACAACCGGAATCCTTTCCGCCGCTGCACCTGCGGTACACCCGGAAGCGCAATCCCGGCAAAGATGTTCCGGAAGAGCGCCTGTACCCCCTCCAGGAAAAGCCCACCCCGCGAGGGGTTGCCCGCCTCCGGGAGCCGCACCGGGTTCGCCCTCCCCGGCTCGTACACGTCCTGTATCCCTCGCAGCGACGGATCATACCGGATCACCGAGAGCACCGGCGGCGACCAGCCGGCGAATGTCTCCCGGAATACCCCCGCGCCAAACGCCTGAGCGATGTAGGTCGGGTTGACAATGTCCCCCTCCCGCGCCTGGTTCAGCACCGTGAAGATGCAGTCGCGCGCCACCAGCTCCTTTCCCCCTTCCAGCGTGAGCAGCGCGTGCGTGCCAAAGACCGCCAGGTCCACGTGTACCCGCGTCGGCAGAAGCACCGTCAGCACCACGTTCGCCCGCCGCAGCGGCTCCAGCAGCCAGGGGATCTTCTCGTGCGGAAGGTCCATCACAATGCACGGGTAGCGCTCGCGCGCCTGGTACAATAGATCGCGCAGCACATCCTTGTTCTGCCCGATCGCTTTCATCGCCTCGATCTCGTTGCGTGGGGCCAGCATCACCGGATAGTCGCCGAACATCTGGAGACTGGAGAGGAACCCCTCCAGGTTCGGCCGCCGCAGGTACTGCAGCATATCCTCAGGCCCGCTCAGGCCCAGGTAAAACCGGATCGCATCCTGCCGGCAAAAGCCCATCAGCAGGCACTTCCCCGGCCCAATCGCCTCGTTGATCATCCGCCAGAGCTCGATCGCGATCGTGGTCTTGCCCACCCCTCCGCTCCAGCTCATCACCGCAATCACCTTCTGGAGCGGAAGCGCAGCCGGGGCAGCAGTACGCTCCGGAAGCGCCGCCTGCAGGGGCGCCATCTCGGAAACCTGCCGCCGGCGCTCGAAGCCCAGCTCCGCCGCCCGCGCCACCACCGCCTGGGCGTTCACCGGGCGCACCACCACCTCCCGCACACCGGGCAGCGACGCGAACGCACCGCGCAGCTCCGCCTGGTCGGGATCGAGCACCACCAGGAACACCGTGTCCAGGCTGGCCTGCCGCACCCGCTCGAACGCCTTGAAGCCGATCCCACGCACCAGCGCCCCAGGACGGGGGCGATCGTCCACCATATTCCCATCCAGGATGCACACCTCCGGCGGATCGGTGCGCAGGAAGCGCTCCAGCTGCTCCGGACTGGTGCAGATGCTCACCAGCATCACGTCCGGATACGCCTGCGCCGTGCGCATAAAGTCGGCGTAGTCTTCCCCTCCGGTGTGCGCGAGCATCAGGCTGACCGCTTTTCGCTCCACCGTTTCACCTCCGCTCACGAATTCAGGGGGCAATCGGGGCAGGGGGAGACGAGGCAGGAGTACCTCGCGCCATCCCAAGCGCCTCCAGAAGCTTCTGGAGTGTAGCAGGGGGCGTCATCGCATCCACCGCTTCCGGCGGCCGCAGCACCAGGTGCAGGGTCGCGCGCGCGTTCAGAAGCGCCAGCAGCTCCACCGGACTCATCTCCACCGGAGGCACAAACTGATGCGTAACCGTGTCGGTGTACCCGAGGGTAACCGCGATGGGGGTGATCGGCACGTCCAGCACCACGGTGTTCTGCTCCGACTGGCGGGTTGTGGTCTCCGCCGGAAGAAGTCCCGCCTTTTCTCCGGTAACGGGGGCTTCCTGGTAGCGGAATGCCTGCGGCACCACCAGCACCCGCGCTCCGCGCACCACGACCGCGCTTACGCTTCCGGCCCCCAGTCCCGCGTCCACCGTGGCCACCACGTCCACGAGGTCCCCGGTGCGCAGCACTCCGAGTACCCCGGTTGCGCGCGTTACGTTAATCGCGATCGCGCGGTGATCCGGCGCAAGGCCGGCCGCGATGGCCGAACCCCCGGTGTCTCCCACCATATTGAGCGTGACCTGATCTCCGGGCATCCGCTGTACTTGAAGGACCTTTCCTGCAAGCTGTGCGGGGTCTTTGACTGCTCCCGGAAGTGCCGCTCCAGGATGGATGCGCTTCACTTCCAGGAGCGACTCATCGAGCCGCGTGCCGGCCTCGATGTATCCTGCCGCGACCACAACGCTCGTCTCCGCCCGTGCGCGCGCCAGGAAGACCATGGTGAGAAACGCCGCCAGCACCGCCAGCAGCACCACCAGCAAGAACCGGGTCCCAGCCTTCTTCTTCACTGCTTTCCTCCTTTTCTTCTTCTGCTTATGTTTTCTCCTGTACCTGCGCACCTGCCGTCATATTCCTGCGGAAGTCCGCAGGGGGAGATCCCCATGGGCTCATTCCCGCAGCGCTTCCAGTTCCCCATCGCCTGGTACCTCTCCTGCAGCCATCGAGGTGATGCCGCCTGTGGCACCACCGTGGTACCACCCCCTCCTGAGGCCAGCACCAGGGAGAGGCCATTTCCGTGGAAGTCCGTCGAGGGCTGCAGCCCAGGGGGCTGCTCGCCACTCCGGTACCACCTCCGCCCGTGGCACCACCGTGGTACCACCCCTCCTGAGGCCAGCACCAGGGAGAGGCCATTTCCGTGGAAGTCCGTCGAGGGCTGCAGCCCAGGGGGCTGCTCGCCACCTGGCACCACCTCCGCCTGTGGCACCACCGTGGTACCACCCCCTCCTGGCAGGGGCTTGCTCAGGAGGGTAATTTCGCGGAGGTCTGCGGATTTGTCCGGCCCATCGCCCCTGACCCTCATTTCCCCAGCGCCTCCAGTTCATCATCACCCGGCGCCTCTCCGGCCACCATCAGCGTCCGCACCAGGCTCGGTTCCACCAGCACCTCGTCCATCGTCCGCCCCAGGACCACCACCGCCTGGGCCACGGGAAGACGCGAAATGTGCATCAGGTACTCCGGACTCACCAGACCCGACGAGACCTTGGCCATCACCTCTACCAGCAGCTCCCGGTCATCCCCGATCTTCAGCCGGAAGATCATAAAGTTCATACAGCACGACACGATCTCCGGGGGAAAGGCCGAGGGCGACTGCCCCAGCCACATCAGGTATATCCCCCGCTGCCGGCTGTCCCGCGCCAGACTGGAGAAAAGCTGCGAGGTCGTGGCAATCTGCCCCTCCTGCTGCCGCGCGGGACTCACCACTACCTTGTTCGCTTCCTCGATCGCCAGGATAAAGTTCTCGGCTCCCTTCCCGCTTCCCAGACGCCGGCGATAGCGGACTCCCGCCGCTTCGTAAATCTGCGCAATCATGAGGCCAAAGAGGATCGCCTTCTCCGTCTCCCCCATCGTGCCCCCTTCAAAGATCGCCACGCGATCGGGGAAACAGATGCGCGTCACATCCAGGGACTGCTCCCCCGGACGGATCGCCGCATACATCCGCGCCAGCCTCCCGTGCGCAAGCGACCCCAGGCGGTTCAGGATGCCCTGGAGCGCTTCGATGTCCCGCACCTGCCGGCGCGCTTCTTTCTCCAGCAGCAGACGCTGCAACCTGCGGTACCAGCCGGCAAAGTCCACCTTCGCCGACCGCCAGACCGCGACTTTCTGCAGAACTTCGCCGGAACAGTCTCTGAGAGGAATGCGCCCCAGTTCATCCGGCGGGGGAAGGGAATACCCCTCTGCCTGCAGCCGCTGCACCTCCTCCAGACTCAGCCGCGAAAGGTCCATCCGCTGCTGGAACAGCTCCTCCACCGTCCTCCCGCGCGCTCCAGGCGGCGGGGGCACCGGCTCCTGCTGCTCCGGGTCAAACGTGAGCGCCCCCGCATCCAGGTACAGCTCCCGCAGCGTGTCCCGCAGGAAGCCCTTCTGGCGTTCCCCAAGCCCGCCGGCGTTGCAGATCACATCCACCGTCATCGCCATCTGGGTGTCGGGATCCACATCCGCCACAAATTGCAGCGGGTTCCAGCGCACGGGAAGCGGCCCGTCCGGATACAGACTGCGGAAGAAGAAGCGCCCACGCGGGATCACCCGCAGAAGCTTCCGGTAGTTCAACCCCCAGTCGAACACCACCGCCGGAAGGTTCCAGCGCGTGTTCATCTCCGAAAGGAGATACATCGCCGCTTCGCTCTTGCCGTACCCGGAGTCGCCGAAAATCCCAAAATGCCCCATCCGCTCCCGCGAGAGCAGATACGGCACCGGGAGCTCCTCTCCGGTTTCGTAAGAGATGAAGTTGCCCAGGGAAACCCCCGTCTCTTCTTTCGGGATCCCCAGAAGCGCCGGGCCGTACACCGCATAGGGGGGGATCGCCTCTTTGGTCGTCGTCGCCCGTCCGCCCTCAAAGACCGCAGGAGAAATCAGCGCCGCCAGGTGCAGCATCGGGAGCAGGTTCCCGTAGCGCAATCCCTCAAACACCCCAAGCGCCCGCTCCGCGTGCGGCGCAGGAAGGAAGGCCATCAGCCAGGGACGGACTTCGGATAGCTCGTGCCCGCTCAGCACCAGCGCCCGCGCCGGCGTCACCACACTGTCCGTCTGGCCGTGGAAGGCCAGGGCAAACAGCCCTGCCGCCGCCCGCAGGCTCTCCGCACGCGGGAAAAGCCAGAAGGACTGGGTCATAAAGCCGCCGGTCAGCATCATCTCGTCCAGCAGGTTCA
>JBDOIE010000019.1:0-48628 GCA_041082245.1 Chloroflexia bacterium | reverse complement strand
AGGAGCCAGGCGAAGAAAAAGTCGACCCGCACGAGCCCGATCAAGCCGAAGGCTACGCCCGCAAGCAAGCCCCAGAATGCCTCCTCCTCTTCCTCGAGCCGCAACAGCGCCCAGGCAGCCAGGAAGAACAGGAACTGGGTGGCCCCTTCGGACACCGAGTAGCGCGCGAACCAGACCTGGAGCGCGTTCAGGGAAAGCAGGAGATACCCCACGAGCGCGGTCCAGCCGCCGAGGAGCCGGCGTGCGGTGAGGTAAACCCCCAGGCCCCCGAGCAGCATGAGATAGGGGGTCATCAAGAGCCCGGAGCGGAGCCCGAGCAGGGAGAAGGCGATCGCCAGCCACGTCGGGTACAGGTGGTAGAACTGCGGCACGACCGTTCCCCGCTCGAGGTCCGCGACAAAAAGCCCCGGCCTTCGGGCGTAGGCGTAGAAGAAACGCCCGGGGTGCTGGGGCGAGAAGAGGTGGGTATAGAGCGCTTCCCGCTCCCGCAGGTTGAGCACGGCGCGCAAGCAGGTCGCCTTTGCCCCCCGGTCGAGCTTTCTTCCGTTCCACTCTGTACCGACCTGGAAACGGGCGAGATCGCTGACGAGCGGATCGTGGATCACGATGCCCCCGTGGCGCGCGATCTGCGCGCCGGTGGCCGGATAGACGGCGGCATCCCGCGGCCCCAGGACGAGCTCGAAGGGGCGGAAGGCGAGCGCTGCAAAGAGGAGTGTCACCGCGACGGCCAGGACGCCTTCGCGCCAGGGGAGCGCGGTCCCTGCTGGCCACCGCAGGAGCGGGCGTCTGCGGAGCTGTGCCAGGCCGGCCATCGCGAGGCAGTAACCGAGGAGCAGAGCGAGCAGCAGGGCAAGGGAAAAACGTCCGACCTGCGCGAGCAGCAACCCGATCCATCCGCTCACCGCCAGGCTGCAGGCGAGCACCAGGTCGCCGCGCTCCAGTGCGTCCAGCCGCCGCAGCGGAGCCAGCGCGGAACGCGTGAGCCACCCGGGGATGAGGAACACGAGCGGGAAGCCGCCCGCGGCCAGCAGCACGTTCACTTCCCGCCCTCCCAGCCTTCCAGCCAGACTTTCAGGCGCACCGTCGCCCCTGGGCGCACTTCCGGAAGGCGCAGCTGATCCTGCCGAAAGTCGTCGTGGGCGGCACCACCGAGCGTGGCCCGGCGGATGGGGGCGGGGAAGGTCAGCGTGAGGCCGCAGAGCGCCTCCCGGCTGCCGTTGTGTACCGTTACCTCGAGGTACCCGGGGCGTTCCCGCTCCTCGAGCTCGACCCGCCGCTGCGCGTTGTGGAACCGCACGATCTCCGTCAGCGGAGCGATCCACAGGCCGTCCGCCCGGTGGTCGGCGGCGTAGGCGAGGAGCTGTTCCCAGGCGGCCACCTGCTCCGGCGAGGCGACCTCCTCGCTGTGCGCCCACAGGCTGGTCACCCCGCGCAGCAGGAGCACCCGGTCGACCACCGCCTGGGCCTGGGGCAGTTTTTCTGGATCGCCGGGGAAGTAGTGGTCCGGGAACGCCCACAGGTCCGAATGGCCGGGGACGGTGCGGAGGTGGAAGAGGTCGTCCGGCGGCAGGATCCAGTACTGGGAGCGACCGCGCGGTTCGTGGTAGGTCCGGGTGACCGCGAGGTATCCCAACGCCTCGAGCACATCGTAACTCGCGTCGGGCATCCCCAGGCTGGCTCCCCAGGGGAAGGCGAGCGAACGCGCGGGTGGGATGCCGGCCGCCTGTGCCACCGCGTTCCACCGGCGCAGGTCGGCGCGCAGCTCCTCGGGCGAGGCAAGGCCCAGGTAGAGGTGGCCGAAGGTGTGGCTGGCGATCTCCTGGCGAGCGGAAAGCAGGCGGGGGACAAGGTCACCGAAGTACCAGGCGGGGTGGGTCTCGGTGGTGCCGTAAGGGTCGTCGGCAAACCAGGGGGTCGTGACCCAGCGGTCGTCGCGCCAGCCGTTGGCCTGCGAGGCCCAGGTGTAGAGAGGCCGGCCAAAATCGTCCTTCGCGGTGTTGCCGGCCAAGAGGGCGTATCCGGTGGCATACCAGGTGCCGCGGACCCCGTAGCGTTCGAACAGGGCGAGGAGGTTTTCGGTCCCCTGGCGCATCGCCAGGCCGCGCGCCTCGGCCGTAGCCGGATCGTAGCCGTCGTCGCTGCGCGAGTGGATGAGCCCGCCCATAGCGGTTTCCCAATCGACGGTGAAGGCGAGCGCCGCCCGGGCATAGTCCGGGAACGGCTCCAGGCGCACGCCGGATTCGGAGAGGCGGAGTTCATCCAGGTAGACCGGGTCATCGCCGGCTGGCCGCAGGAGCACGGTGAGGCCTGCGGCCTCCTCGGGTGCCTCGGCGGCAAAGGAGAGCAGGCGCCAGCGCCTCGCCGGGACGGCCATCCAGGGGCTTTCCTCCCGCGCGCACACCTCGCGGCGGGTATCTTCCCAGAGGAAGACGGCCTGGAGGCGTGCGGGGGTGGAGGCGTCGG
Organism: Chloroflexia bacterium; assembly: GCA_041082245.1. GTDB lineage: Bacteria > Chloroflexota > Chloroflexia > DTKN01 > DTKN01 > DAOTVY01. The sequence goes on along the minus strand of JBDOIE010000019.1, from coordinate 46,165 downwards.
TGAGCGCCTGCAAGGAGAGGGCGTACCGCTTCCCCGGCCGGACGACGACGGGCGCGCTGCGGATGTAGGAGGCGCTCCCGGTCAGGCGTACGGAGTGCCCTCCAGGCTCCGGGACGATCGTCCAGTCGCTGAGTTCCGCGGCCGGCCCCGTTTCCCAGCCGTCCGGCCGCCGGTCGCTGTCCACATCCTCCTGGAAGCTTGGGTTGACCAACAGGTTTCCGCTCGCGTAGAGCGGGGGCTGGCTCGGCTGCTGCGTCAGGCGCCAGCCCGCCGCGATCGCCACGCCTAGCAAGAGCAGGGTTGCGGCGATCCACACAACTCGCCGGCCCATAGGCTCCTCCGGCTGCATCCGGTTTCATACCGTAAACAGACCCCGTCCCCTTCCCGCCCGCGAAGGGGACGGGGCACGCCTGATTCTGGTTTCATCTGTCCCGACGCGGTTCTAGCGCACCGGTGGCCAGATGACCCGCCACTGCTCGTCCTGCCGCACCAGGCTGAGGGCGTTGTAGACGACCGCCGATTCGCCGCTCGTCTTGGTGAGGGTCGCCGAGTACGGCACGGAGGCGCGCGTGCCCGTCGCCGAGAGCACCTCCGCCTGCACCGATTCCACGCGGAAACCGGCGATGCCCGCGTCGCTCCACGCCTTTTCCAGCATCGCCTTGAACTCTTCCGCGGTCACGGTGGCCTGGGAGTCGGCGCTGAGGAGGTTATAGGCGGCTACGAAATCGCGGGCCTCCATGGCCCGAAGGAACGCTTCGGCCGTTTCCCGGGGGCCCAGGGAAGGCTTTCCACACCCCGCAACGAGGGCGAGCAGACACCCGGCCAGGGCCAGGCAGGCGAAGGTCCGGCGCATCGAACCCCTCCTTGATCGTTCCCGAGCTCCAGGCGGCGATCCCTCCCTTAGAACCATCGCTTGACCCCCATCCCGATATCCGGATCGGTGAAGCCGACGACCTGATCGCCGTTCACGTCCCGGTCCATGAGGAGCTCGGCTACCTTGACGATGAACTCCTGTCGGGGCATCTTTCCATCATATCCGTTTTCCAGCAGGTACTCGGTGATGAAACCCAGCGCCGCGTCGGCTCCGTTCGCAAAACGGGGCGACGAAACGAGCGCGCTGCGCTGGCCCTGGGCGGTCAGGTAATCCACGATGTCCTGGTAGAGTGGCCACACCTCGGCGGAGATGTCCCGCTCGCCGCGGACGGTAATCGCCACCGGGAGCTCCATGATCCACCCGTTGACCGATACCGTGACCTGCCCCCAGCTCGTATGGGCCCGGGGGAGGACGCTCGTGTTGCTCACCGAGATGTACTCGGTCACCTGGATCGGGTTGCCGCTCAGGAGTTCGTAATCGGCCGGGACGGGTGCCAGCCAGTCGCGGTTGCTCGTGGCGACCAAACGGAAGGGCGGGGCCAGGCTCAGCACATACTCATAGCGGGGCGGGAAACGGCCGGTGTCGTACACGCCCATATCGACCACGATGAGGGCCGGCAGCAGGGGCCGCGAGGCTCCCTCGGGGACAGGCGGGATCGCGCGTTCCGGACCCGAGACGACCTTGCTCGGGAGGGCGGAAACCTCGACGGGCACGACCGTGGAGGCGTCCGCCTCACCGTTGTCCGTCACCGTGAGCAGGACGTGGTAGGTGCCGGCGCGGGCGAAGGTATGCTGGATGACGGCGCTCGTGGTGATCGTCTTGGTGCCATCGCGAAAGTCCCAGAAATAGCGGACGATCCGGCCGTCGTCGTCGCGGCTCGCCCCGGCGTCGAACGTGACCGGCATGCCGGCGAGCGCTTGGGCCGGGGCAGCCGTGGCTTCCGCATGCGGGGGGCGGTTCGTTCCGGCCGCGACCACGCGGAGCTGCGTGGGGATCGTCGGGATAGGGGCACCGCCCGTGCGATAGGTGGCGACGGCGCTCACCGTGTAGAGGCCGGGGGCCTGGTAGGCGTGGACCACGGGCCATCCTTCCTCCTGAGGGCTCCCGTCCCCGAAATCCCAGCGGACGACCACGCCCGGCACGGGGAGGGCGCACGTCCCGAAGGTCACTGTTTCCCCGACTGCGATGCCGTCCAGCTTGGAGATACACTGGCGGAGGTCGATCTCGCCACCGGAGTAGGTACGCAGGGGGAGCAGGAAGGCTGCGGCGAGCAGGACGGCCAGGATGCCCAACCGCCGTGCCGCCGTGGGGTTACCTTTCATGGCGGAACCTCCTCTGGGCCTCCCTAGGGTGCTCGATGAAGCCATTATACCACGTTCCGGGGGCATATCAAGTAGGCAAGATCGCGCTTGTTTGACAAAGGCCGTTTGACATGCTAGAATAATGTTACTTTCGTGATGGATTGCATTTGTTTCTCATGGCCTCTGCTTCCTGGATTCCTGCAGTCGAAGAAGACCCCAGTGGCTTGGCAACGAGGCCGGCCGGAGGACCCCTTCCGAAAGGGGGTGGTTTGGCCTTCGCTTCGTATGCCTGCAATACGGGCGAACAGGGCTCTCCGCAAGGGGAAACCGGAGTGGCCGTCCGGTGGGAAAGGCGGAGTCCGGGGAAACCCGACTGAACGCCCTGTTGCGCCGCGCCGGGGACAATTTCCTGGCGACCTCCCCTTCAGTACATCCGACAGGAGGAAAAAGATGTCACGGAAGCGCATCGCCCTGCTCATCGGGCTCCTCGCGGTGGTCGTTACGGTCACGGCCGGCCAGTGCGGGGCGCCCAAGGCCAAGTTCCAGTGTACGGACCCGCTGGGGTGTGTGGATATCAAGCCCGGCGAACCGGTCCATATCGCCTACATGATGGTGGTGACCGGCCCCGACGAGTCGCTGGGTCTGGACACCAAGTACGGGGTCGAGATCGCCATCGACGACAAGAAGGAGATCCTCGGCCACCCCATCCTGCTCACCGGTGAGGACACGGGCTGCAACGCCGAAGGCGGGCAGGCTGCGGCGCAAAAGATCGCCGCCGACCCGACGATCGTTGCGATCGTGGGGACGAACTGCTCGAGCGAAGCACGCCCGGCCGCGCCGATCATCTCCCAGGCCGGTATGGTCATGGTTTCGCCCTCCAACACCGCGCCCGACCTGACCGACCCCGCTAAGCACCAGCCTGGTTACCTCCGCACCGCGCACAACGATAAGGTGCAGGGTGCGGCGATGGCCAAGTTCGCCTGGGAGTACCTGAAGGTCAAGCGGGCGGCTACGATCCACGACGGCAGCCTCTATGCGGACCAGCTGCAGCAGGTCTTTGCCGAGGAGTTCAAGAAGCTCGGTGGGACGATCACGGCCCAGGAAGCCGTCGACCCGAAGGACACCGACATGCGGCCGGTCCTGACCCGCATCGCCGCGACCCAGCCGGAGCTGATCTACTACCCGATCTTTATCGCAGCCGGAGGCTTCATCACCAGCCAGGCGCGGGAGATCCCGGGACTGGAGAACGTCTACCTGGCCAGCGCCGACGGCACCTTCTCCCCCGACTTTGTCAAGGCCGCGGGCGAGGCGGCGCTGGGGATGTTCCACTCCAGCCCGGACTTTGGGGCGTTCGGGGCCGGCTACAAGGACTTCTTGCAGAAGTACGAGACCAAGTACGGGCGCAAGCCGCTGGCTCCGTTCCACGCCCACGCCTATGACGCGGCGATGATGATCTTTACGGCCATCGAGAAGGTCGCGGTACAGGATCCCGACGGCACGCTGCACATCGGCCGCCAGGCGCTGCGGGACGCGCTGTTTGCGACCAAAGACTTCAAGGGACTCACCGGTAACCTGACCTGCACGCCGACCGGCGACTGCGCGGACCCGAAGATCGCCGTCTACCAGATGATGAACACCGATCCTGCCAAGTGGAACCCGGGGTCCTGCGACGAATGCAACCCGAAGAAGATCTGGCCGTAGTCGGCTTTCCACGGGTACGCGTGTTGTGAGGGGCAGGGGCGGGCAAAGGTTGCTCGCCCCTGCCCGTGACAGCCTGAGGAGTTCCGATGCTACGACAGCTGCTCAGACGGGTGACGCTGGTCGATATCTTTATGTGGATCATCGGCCTGTTGCTGATCGCGATGGTGGTCTACGGCTCGGCGCGCACGCTGGCATCGGGAAAGTACGCGCCCACAGAGTGGCTGAACCTGACCGTGACCGGGATCGCCCTGGGAGGGATCTATGCCCTGATCGCTCTGGGGTACACCCTGGTCTACGGCATCCTTCGCATGATCAACTTTGCCCACAGTGAAGTCTTTATGAGCGGCCCCTTCACGGCGTACTTTCTTGCCGACGCCTTGGATAAGGCGGGCTACTTCGACCGTAGCCCGATCCTCAGCCTGCTGCTCGTGATGGTGCTCAGCATGGCCGTCGCGACCACCGTCGCCGTGCTCCTGGAACGGATCGCCTACCGTCCTCTGCGCACCGCGCCGCGCCTGGTGCCGTTGATCACGGCTATTGGCGCCTCTTTCTTCCTCCAGTACACCTTCCGCGGGCTCTTCGGGTCCGGCGTGAAGGGGTATCCGGAGACCGACTGGTTCAAGCGCAAGTGGTGCCTGCCCGGCACACAGGCGTGCATTTCGACCACCCAGATCCTGGTCATCGTGGCCGCGGTGCTGATGATGGTCGCGCTCTACGCGTTTGTCCAGTGGACGAAGATCGGCAAAGCGATGCGCGCGGTATCGGAGGACAAGGAGACGGCGGCCCTGATGGGGATCGATGTGGACCGGGTGATCGCCACGACTTTCGCCGTCGGGGGGGCGCTGGCCGGCGTGGCCGGGGTGCTCTACGCGCTGATGTTCCGCCAGGTGCAGTTCTTCATGGGGTTTGTCCCCGGGATCAAGGCATTCACGGCCGCGGTACTCGGCGGGATCGGCAACATCCCCGGGGCCATGCTCGGCGGACTATTCCTGGGCATCTTCGAAGCGCTCGGTCCGAACCTTTTCCTGGACGGGCTGGGCATCCCGGCTCCCTATCAGCTGAAGGATGCCATCGCCTACACGATGCTCGTACTGATCCTGATCTTCCGGCCGACGGGCATCCTGGGCGAGCGGCTGGCCCGCAAGAAGGCCTAGGAGGTGGGAGCCATGAAGACGCGCTTCGACGGAAAGGCTGCCCTGCGGGCCGGGGCGATCGCCGGGGTAACGGCCCTGTTGATCTGCCTGGTGGGGATGGTGGCCGCGTTCGGTAAGCGGAACCTCATCGGCGGTGGGGTACGCATCAGTGTGGGCCATACGCTCCTCTTCCTCAACATGGTACTTGCCGGTTACCTGGCCGTACGTCGCGCGCAGCACAAGGAGCCGATCTTCCATCTTCTCGCCGGTGGGCTTGCCGGGTTGATCTCCAGCGCCATGGTGGCCGCGCTCGTGCTGATCGACCTGCCGGAGAAGGTCAATCTCCGGGCGGTGCTGATCAACGCTTCCCCCGAGCTGTATGCGCTGCTCACCTTCGGCCAGCCAGCCCTGAGCGGGCTGGGGCTGCTGGTGGTCTGCGGCACCCTGATCGCCCTGATCACGGCGGGTGTGCTGATCCTGCCTCCGCGCTTTCGGCGCGCGGTCTCGCTGGGCATAACCGTGCTGCTGCTCGTCGGGTTGCTCCAGGACCTTCTGAAGGTGATGTTCACCGGCTGGGGAGCGCTGGGCGAGCTGTTCACCTGGTTGTTCGAGCTGGGCGGAGGCCTTTCGCTTGTCGGGGCGATCGCGGTGTTCGTGATTGCCGGCGGCCTGAACCTGCTTTTCTCTTACTACGGAGGCGGTACACGCGAGCGGGTTCGCGCCTGGGTGGCGTCCCAGCCGCCGGCCGGGAGGATGGCCATCCGCTTCGGGAGCATCGGCCTCCTGGCAGTGGTGCTGTTCTTCGTCCCCTTCGTGGTCGGAACCTACCCGAGCGAAGTGCTGAACACGGTCGGGCTGTTCGCGCTCATGGGGCTTGGTCTGAACGTCGTGGTGGGGTTTGCCGGACTGCTCGACCTGGGATACGTCGCTTTCTTTGCCATCGGGGCCTACACGATGGGGGTGCTGACCTCGCCCGAGATCTCGCCGCTGGCCCACCCGCTGACGTTCTGGGAAGCGCTTCCTTTCTCCCTGCTCGCCGCGCTCCTGTCCGGAGTGATCCTGGGCATCCCGGTGCTGAACACGCGCGGCGACTATCTGGCCATCGTCACCCTGGGCTTCGGGGAGATCGTGCGGCTGATCTTCCTCTCCGACTGGCTGCGGCCCTATGTCGGTGGCGCCCAGGGCATCCAGCTGATCGCCCCCGCCAAGATCGGCAACCTCCTCCTGACGCAGCCTCGCGAGCTCTATTACCTGATCCTGGTGAGCTGCCTGATCGTGGTCTTTGTCTCGAACCGCCTGAAAAATTCCCGGCTCGGCCGGGCCTGGATGGCGGTGCGCGAAGATGAGGATGTCGCTCAGGCGATGGGGATCGAGCTCGTGAGCACCAAGCTCCTGGCCTTTGCTACCGGGGCGACCTTCGCCGGGTTGAGCGGGGCGATCTTTGCCACCAAACTGGGCTCGATTTACCCCCACTCGTTCCAGCTGCTCTATTCCATCTACGTGCTCTGCCTGCTCATTGTCGGCGGGATGGGGAACGTGCCGGGCGTACTGGTGGGATCGTTGCTCCTGATCGGCCTGCCCGAGCTGCTGCGCGAATTCGCCGAGTACCGGATGCTCGTCTACGGGGTTGCGCTCGTCATCATGATGCTCACCCGGCCTGAAGGCTTCCTGCCGGATCGGCGTGTTCGGCGAGAGGTGCGGGCCGAGGTCGAGGAAAACAGCGCGTAGAGGAGTCCGCAATGGCCTTGCTGAGCGCACGAGGTGTGACCAAGCGGTTCGGCGGGCTCCTGGCCGTGAACCGCTTCGACTTTGAGATCGAACCAGGCATGATCGCCAGCCTGATCGGTCCGAACGGCGCCGGGAAGACGACCTTCTTCAACTGCGTGACCGGCTTTTACCGGCCCGAGGAGGGGGACATCACCTTCAACGGCACCCCGCTCGTGGGCCTTTCGGCCGACCGGATCACCCGGCTGGGCATCGCCCGAACCTACCAGAACATCCGACTGTTCCCGAAGATGACCGTGCTCGAAAACGTGCTGGTGGGCATGCATCCCCACCTGCGCGCGAACTATTTCGAGCTGATCCTGCGCACGCCCCGGGTGCTCCGGGAAGAGCAGGAAGCCGAGGAAGAGGCGCTGCGCCTGCTCGACTTTGTGGGGCTGCGCGGCCAGGAAAACCTGCTTGCCCAGAACCTTCCCTACGGTGCCCAGCGCCGGCTGGAGATCGCCCGCGCCCTGGCGAGCAAGCCGAAGCTCCTCCTGCTCGACGAGCCGACGGCGGGGATGAACCCGCGCGAGGTCGAGGAGATGATGGCCCTGATCCGGCGGCTGCGCGACGAGCAGGGGCTGACGATCTTTCTTATCGAGCACCGGATGAAGGTCGTCATGGGGATCTCGGAGCGGGTCACAGTGCTGGACTACGGGGTCAAGATCGCCGAGGGCACGCCCGAGGAGATCCAGAACAACCCTCAGGTGATCGAAGCCTACCTGGGCAAGAGGAGGGTGGCCTGATGGCGCTTCTGGAAGTGCGCGACATCCACACCTATTACGGCCACATCCACGCCCTGCAGGGGATTTCCCTCACCGTGGAAGAGGGGGAGATCGTCACGTTGATCGGCGCGAACGGGGCCGGCAAGACGACGACCCTGAACACGATCTGCGGCCTGCTGAAGCCCCGCCAGGGGGAAATCTGGCTCCGCGGCGAGCCGATCCACGGCCTGCGGGCCCACGAGATCGTGGCCCGGGGGATCGCCCAGGTGCCCGAGGGGCGCAAGATCTTCTCCCGGCTCACGGTGATGGAGAACCTGGAGATGGGGGCCTACGCGCGGGACAGCCGGGTCGGTATCCAGGAGGATATCGAACGCGTCTTTGCGCTCTTTCCCCGGCTGAAGGAACGGCGCCGCCAGCTCGGCGGCACCCTCTCCGGCGGGGAGCAGCAGATGCTGGCCATCGCCCGGGGGCTGATGGCCCGGCCGCGCATCCTGCTCCTGGACGAGCCCTCCATGGGCCTGGCCCCGGTGCTGGTGGAAAAGATCTTCGAGACGATCCAGGAGATCAACCAGCAGGGTACGACCATCCTCCTGGTAGAGCAGAACGCCCTGATGGCCCTTTCCATCGCGCACCGGGGCTATGTGCTGCAGACCGGGCAGATCGTGCTCCACGATACCGCCCGCAACCTGGAACAGAACGAGATGGTGCGCAAGGCCTACCTGGGAGGCGCTTAGCACCGGCCGAAAACGAACGGGCCGGGCATTCCACCGATGCCCGGCCCGTTGTCGTGTAGGGATCTCAGGTGCGCTCGCCACGCAGGATGTGGGAGAGGAACTGGCGGGTGCGCTCCTCCTTCGGGTGGCTGAAGATCTGCTCCGGTGGGCCTTCCTCGACCCAGTTTCCGCCGTCCATCAGGATCACCCGGTCGGCGACATCCCGGGCAAAATGGAGCTCGTGGGTGACCACGACCATCGTCATCCCTTCGTTCGCGAGCCGCTCCATCACCTCCACGACCTCGCTGATCAGCTCCGGGTCGAGCGCCGAGGTCGGCTCGTCGAAGAGCATGATCTCCGGCTCCATGGCCAGGGCCCGGGCGATGGCGACGCGCTGCTGCTGTCCGCCCGAGAGGCGGGAAGGGTACTCGTCGCGCTTGTCGGAGAGGCCTACCCACTCCAGCAGTTCCTCCGCTTTGGCGATCGCCTGCTCGCGGGGCATCTTTTTGACCGTGATGGGAGCCTCGATGATATTTCCCAGCGCGGTCATATGTGGGAAGAGGTTGAACTGCTGGAAGACCATCCCGACCTTGCGCCGGATCTCCCGCACGTGCTCGCGGTGCACGGAGGCCGGTTCCCCGGCTTCCACCTTCACGTTGCCGATCTGGATCGTGCCGGCCGAAGGCTCTTCGAGGAAGTTGAGGCAACGCAGGAAGGTGCTCTTGCCGCCGCCGGAGGGACCGATGATGACCACCACTTCGCGGGGCATCACGTCCAGGTCGACCCCACGGAGCACGTGCAGCGGCCCGAAATATTTGTGCAACCCGCGGACGCGGATGACCGGTTCTGCCATCGCCTATTTCCTCTCGCTACGCGCCATATAGGTCTCCAGTTTGCCCTGGAGGAACTGGAAGATCACCGTCAGGATCCAGTAGAAGGCAGCTGCGATCAGGAAGGTTTCGATCGCCCGGAAGTACTGCCGGCCGATCTTCTGGGCCCGGAAGGTAAGTTCCCAGACCGTGATGATCGAGACGAGCGCCGAGTCCTTCATCATCGCGATGAACTCGTTGCCGATCGGCGGGATGACGATGCGGAACGCCTGCGGCAACACGATCCGCCGGAACGTCTGCGCCCCGGACATCCCCAGCGCGGCCGCGGCCTCGTGCTGCCCTTTCCCGATCGCCTGGATGCCGGCGCGGAAGATCTCGGTCATATAGGCGCCGTAGTTCACGCCCAGGGCCAGGATGCCCGCGAGCACCGGCTGGAGGGTGATGTTTAGCCGGGGCAGGCCCAGGTACCAGATAAAGACCTGCACCAGGAGCGGAGTCCCCCGGATCAGGGAGACGTAGAACCCGGCCGCACCGTTGGCGATCGGGTTGCGGGAGAGCCTCCCCAGCGCCCCAAGCAATGCCAGCACCACCGCCAGGGCGATCGAGGCCGCAGAAACGTAGAGCGTGGTACCCGCACCGGCCATGATGAAGGGCAGGTAGTGCAGCATAAACGCGATGTCCAGGTTGAAGCGCCGGAGCACGGAAAAGAGCACGACCAGGATGATCAGCCACACGGCCGCGACGAAAATCCCCTCGCGCAGCTGGCGCGTACGCCGGACGGACATCAGCTGCTCGGCCAGCGGGCGGTCGTAAGGGGCTTCGTAGCGGCCTGCCACGGCTCCCCGCGTCAGGAACACCACCAGCCCGATGTACCACAGCGCCATAAACAGCAGCGGCCATCCGACCCGCAAGCGTTCCCCCCAGGGAAGCGGGTAGGAAGGGACCTCGAGGATCGGAGGAAGCAACACGAGCACCGGCCCGAGCAGGTAGAGCGCCAGGGCAAGGTGGTGGCTCCAGATGCGCCCTCGCCACAGCCCCCAAAGGCAAAGGAGGCCGATCACGCCGCTCAGGAGCAGCCAAGCGCTCAGCACCTGGTTCCAGAACGGAAACACCCCGGGGCGGATCCATTCGACGCGCATGACCGCGTTTGTCGTCGTGCTCCAGACGCGGACCGTCCCGTCGGTGCCCGCTGTCAGCAGATAGCTTCTATCGCGCCCAAAGGCTACCGTGCTGACCGTGCCCAGGTGGCCGATGTAAGAGGCTAGGTAGTTGCTGTTCGACATCCAGGTGCGCGCCTTGGCATCCTCGCATCCGGTGAGGATCGTTTCACCCTGCTGATCGTAGACCACCTGAGTGAGTGGTGCCCAGTGGCCTTCGGCCGTGGTGTTCACACGTCCCAGGGCAACATCCCAGAAGATGAGCAGCGTGTCGGCGCCGCCGGATACGAGCGTGCGCCCATCCGGGCTGAAAGCGAGCGCAGTAACCGCTTTCCTGTGTCCGATCCATTTTTCCCGTGTGGCCTCGTTCTCCCACCGGCCGACGAGGTCACGCACCTTGTCTCCGGAGAAAGTAGACCAGATGCGGATGTCGGCCCCTTCTCCGACCGCGACAAGCAGGTTATCCGGGCTGATGGCGACAGCCCGCCTTTCGTGGCCCTCGGCCGGAAACTCGTGGACGATCGTTCCCGAGGGCGCCTTCCAGAGCCGTACGACGTTGTCCTCGCCCACCGTGGCCAGAAGCGTTCCGTCGTTGCTCAGAGCGGCACTGCGTAGTGGGCCACCTGCGTGCCACTCGGCAAGACGGTCCCCGGTGCGCACGTTCCACAGCCGCACTGTCCCGTCCCGAGCCACGGAAAGGAGCGCCAGGCCGCAGGAGGCAGGGCAGAAACCAACCCGTATCACCGCCCCGTTGTGCCCGGGCAGCGTGCTTCTTGCCCAGCCGTCGTCGATCTTCCAGATCTGTATCGTGCCCTCGCTTGTCCCGGCGGCCAGGAGCGAACCGCCGGCATCGAAGTAGGCGATCACGGGCTGGCCGGCCTCATCGAGCGCAAGCGACGCGTAACGTCCCGCATCTCCCTGCGCGTCCACCGTCTCAACTGCCCAGGTGTTTCCGTCGAGGCGAGCATACTTGAGCGCATGGTTTTCGGCGTCGTAGTAGGCGATATGGGGCCGGCCGGACGGATCGAGCACGAGCGAGGCGTACTCGCCCACCTGCGGGCCGGCGTCGACTGTTTCCGGGACCCAGGTGTTTCCCTGAAGGTGGGCATACTTGAGGGCACCGTTTCCGGCGTCGTAGTAGGCGATGTGAGGCTGGCCGGAGCGATCGAGCACGAGCGAAGCGTACTCTCCTACCTCAGGCCCGGCGTCGACCGTTTCCGAGACCCAGGTGCTTCCCTGAAGGTGGGCATACTTGAGGGCGCCGTTTCCGGCGTCGTAGTAGGCGATGTGGGGCCGGCCGGACGGATCGAGCACGAGCGAAGCGTACTCGCCCACGTCGGGCCCCGCGTCCACGGTCTCGATCTGCCAGCCGGCAGAGGTCCGGGAGGCAAGCCGAAGTGTGCGGCTGGTTGCATCGTAGTAGGAGATGTACGGCCGGCCAGCCCGGTCCAGCGCCAGGGAAGCATGGGCGCCGACCGGGCTTCCGCTTGCCACGGTCGCCGTGATCCAGCGTGTGCCGTCGAACTCGGCGTAGCGCAGGTTCTGGCACGACCGGCGCGCGGCATCGAGTCGGCAGTAGGCGATATGGGGCCGGCTTGCTCCATCCAGGGCGAGCGAAGCGTAGGCGCCGGCCCATTCCCCGGCGTCGACGATCTGGATATCCCACCCGGAGCGCTGCCCGTGGGCGTACTTCAGGTGGCCGGCCGCGACGTCGTAGTAGGCGATGTGAAGTTCTCCCGCGCGATCCGCCGCAAGCGAGGCATAGAGCCCGGCATACCCCAGCGCATCCGGGCTTTCGATGGCCCAGTGGCTACCATCCCATCGGGCTACCTTCAGGGCACCGGTGGGGGTAAGCGCCAGGTCGGTCACCGGATTGGCGACGTAGGGGCGCAGCGGCCCGCCGGCGTAGGCCTGCAAGCTGTAAGCCAGGCTCAGGATGCTGGTAAGGGCGATGAGGAGGAAGAGGACGCGGAGTACACCAGGATGCTCCAGTGGGGAGGAAAGAGACGATCCACTCAAGATCCCAGCCTCCTGCTCGCCGAACCCGGAAAACAACCCGGTTCCCGGCGGTTCGTTCCGCCTTCAAGCCGGACCGAGTTCGGTTAGCCTAACGGAAGGGAGGGTCAAGAGGGGGCGGCCCGGCCGACCGCCCCCAACACCGTTCCGGCACCGATGGCTACTGTTTCTTGGTGATATCGACACCGTACCACTTGAGCGAGAGGCGCGTCAGGGTGCCGTCCTCGTGCATGGCGCGGATGATCTCGTTCAGCTTGGCGAGCATTTTGTCGGAAGGCCCGCGGCTCTTGTCCAGAGCGAACGCGAGCGGTTCGTAGTAAGCCGGCTTGCCGATGATCTTGATCGGCACGCCCCGGTTGATCGCCTCCTGAAGCGTCGGCAGGGCCGACATCACCGCATCCAGACGTACACCGTCACCCAGCGCCAGGTCCTGGATCGCCTCGGCATCGGTGCTGTAGGGGACGATCTTGACCCCGGAGGGCGGAGCATATACCGGCTTTTCGCCCACGATCTCGAGCGTCCCCTGCAGGTAGGCCTCATAGGTCGTGGCTGTGCCCAGGCCGACCCGCTTGCCCGTGAGGTCTTCCGGCTTGGTGATCGTGGTGTTGTCCTTGTGCACGGCAAACGCGGCCGGGGTGTAATAGTAGGGCTCGGTGAACCAGAGGACGGCCATGCGATCCTTGGTGATCGTCATCGAGCCGATGCTCAGGTCCCAGCGTCCGCCCCAGTTCCCGGAGGTGATCGTGTCCCAGTCAGGGGTCACGAACTCGAGCTCTACGCCCAGCCGCTTGGCGACCTCCTTGGCCACGTCCACGTCAAAGCCGTCCAGTTCGCCCTTGTCGTTGAGGAAGCTCTGGGGAGCGTAGTTGGGGTCGGTCGATACCCGGATCTTTTTCGCAGCGAGCACCTGATCGAGGAGGTCCTGTTCCTTCGGCTGGCCGCACGCGGCGAGCAGGCTTCCGACCAGCACCATCGCAAGCAACGCACCGAGCAGCGCATGTTTCCTCGACATCGTTTTTCTCCTCCTTGGGTCGAACGACTCGCAGCAAGGATGCAACGATCGTCTTGCCCTTTCTTCACCTCCTTTTAGCCTGATCTGCACCTCGAGTATATGGAAGAGACCATTCAGCGGATGGGCAGCTGGTAGACCCATTATACTGAACGGAGGTTTTCCCGTCAAGGAAGCCTCTTTGACAGCCTTCTTGGCCGCGGGTATAATCGAAATGATTGGTCTGTACAGCCACCGGTAAGCGGCGGAGGTGGGAAATGCGTATTGGCGTCTTGACCGGCGGAGGGGACTGCCCGGGGCTGAACCCGGCGATCCGAGCCGTTGTGCGCCGGGCATTGCAGCACGGCTTCGAGGTCCTGGGCGTCCGCAACGGATGGGCCGGCCTGCTGGGCGACGGCGACGTGGTCCCGATCGATCTGCAGTTCGTTTCGGGGATCCTGCACGTCGGGGGCACCAAGCTAGGGACTTCCCGCACCAACCCGGCTAAGGACGAGGCCATGATGGCCCAGGTGCAGCGCAATCTGGAGCGCTACGGGATCGAAGCGCTTGTCGCGATCGGCGGCGACGACACACTGGGGGTCGCCCACCGGCTGTCCCAGCGGGGGTTCCACGTCGTGGGGATCCCGAAGACGATGGACAACGACGTCGTGGGGACAGACTACTGTATTGGCTTCGACTCGGCGGTCAGCATCGTGGTCGAGGCGCTGGACCGGTTGCACACGACCGCGGAGAGCCATCACCGGGTGATCGTGGTCGAAGTGATGGGGCGGGACACCGGTTGGGTGGCCATTATGGGTGGGCTGGCCGGCGGCGCCGACTTTATCCTGATCCCCGAGGAACCGCACACGCTCGACGAGGTGATCGCTTCCCTCGAGAGGCGGCGGCAGCGCGGGAAGAACTTTTCCATCATCGTGGTGGCGGAGGGGGTCGTCATGCCGGAACTGGCCGACAAGGAGGCGATCTGCGAGCGGGACGCCTTTGGGCATGTGCGGCTGGACCGCCGGTGCGTCGCGGAGACGATCGCCCAGATGATCGGCGAACGCACGGGGATGGAGACGCGGCACGTGGTGCTGGGACATCTGCAGCGCGGCGGTTCTCCGACCGTTTTCGACCGGGTGCTTGCGACGCGCTTCGGGGTGCGCGCCGCGGACATGGTACAGGCCGGCCGCTTCGGACGAATGGTTGCCATCCAGGGAAACCATATCGTCGAAGTCCCGCTCGAGGTGGCCGCAAGCGGCATCAAGCCGGTCGACCCGGAGCTGATCCGCCTGGCCCAGGTCTTTTACTAGGTTTCCCATGCCTTCCTTTTTCGACCGCGTCGCCCACCTCTACGACCGGGTAGCCCGTCCTCCGGACCCCGCTCCGTTGCTGGAGATGCTCGCGGCGGCGCCGGGCAGCCGCATCCTCGACCTGGGCGGTGGCACGGGGCGCGTGGGACAGGTGCTCACCGGAAGGCAGGTGGCTGTCTGCGATCTTTCCGGCCCGATGGCGCGGCGGGCGCGCGACAAGGGGTTGCTTGCCTGTCAGGGCAGGGCGGAGGCGCTTCCTTTCGCTTCGGGCGCGTTCGATGGCGTCCTGGTGGTGGACGCCTTTCACCATTTCGCGGGGCAGGAAGCGGCGGCGCGCGAGATGCTGCGCGTCGTGCGGCCGGGCGGGCGCGTCGTGGTTGTGGAACCGGACATCCGGCATCCCGTGGTGCGGCTGGTGGCGGTGGGGGAGCGGTTGCTCGGGTTGACGAGCCGAATGCGGCCGGCCGAGGAGATGGAAGGCCTGTTCCGGGCGGCCGGGGGACGGGTGGTACGGGTGCAGAAGTTGGAGCGCGCGAGCGTAGGCGTGGTGGTGACCGATGGCACATAATGTGGTGATCGCGACCGAGAAGCTCACACGGCGCTTCGACGGCCGGCCAGCGGTAGAGGCGCTGGACCTGGAGGTGCGGGCCGGGGAGGTGCTCGGGCTCCTCGGGCCGAACGGAGCGGGCAAGACCACGACGGTGCGCATGCTGACCGCCCTCATCGCCCCTACCTCCGGAAGCGCGACCGTGTGCGGCTTTCGCCTGGGGGAGGCGGACGACGAGATCCGCCGGCGCGTGGGCATCCTGACGGAAGCACCCGGCCTCTACGAGCGGCTGCCTGTGCAGTTCAACCTGGAGCTCTACGCCCGGCTCTACGGCGTGCCGGAGCGCGAGGTAGGGACGCGGGTGGAGCATTACCTGCGCCTGCTCGACCTGTGGGACCGCCGGCGCGACCCGGCCGGGATGCTTTCCAAAGGGATGAAGCAAAAGCTGGCGATCGCGCGCGCCATGCTGCACGAGCCGGAGGTGCTCTTTCTGGATGAGCCTACCGCCTCCCTGGACCCCGAAGGCGCGCAGCTCGTGCACGCTTTCATCGAAGGGCTGCGCCGTGAAGGGCGGACGATCGTGCTGTGTACGCACAACCTGGCGGAAGCGGACCGCCTGTGCGACCGGATCGCGGTGCTGAAGCAGCGCCTCATCCGCGTGGACGCGCCCGAGCGGCTGCGGCGCGCGCTCTACGGCCGTGCCGTCCGTGTCCAGTTGCGCGAGGTCCGGCCCGAGTACCTGGAGGCCGTGCGCGCCCTGCCGTTCGTGCGCGATGCCCAGCCTCAGGGGCAGGAAATCCAGGTACACTTGGATGACCCCGAAGGGATGAACCCCATTCTCGTGCGCCGCCTGGTGGAAGCGGGCGCGGAAATCCAGTTCCTGCGGGAGGAGGAGCACTCTCTGGAAGAGGTGTACCTGGACCTCGTGCGCCAGGAGGAGGCGGAGCGATGAACTGGAACCGCGTGCGCGCGATCGTGTGGAAAGAGTGGGCCGACGCCTTCCGCAACCGGCTGGTGTTCCTGACGATGGTCTTTATGCCGCTCCTGTTTACCGTCCTCCCTCTGGTGAACCTGTACTTCATGGGGCGGCTGCCGGGCGAAGAGGTGGATGCAAACGACCTCGGCCCCTTCCTGCCCTACCAGGCGCGCTTTCACCTGAGCGATCCCCACGACGTGATCCTGGTGGGGATGGCGAGCATCTACCTGATCATCTTCCTCATCCTTCCACTCATGCTGCCCATGGTGATGGCTACCGACAGCATCGTGAGCGAGAAGGTCAGCAAGAGCCTGGAGCCGCTCCTGGCGACGCCGATCCGGGTGACGGAACTGCTGATAGGGAAGGGGCTGGCGGCCGCCGGGCCGGCGGTGGGGATCACCTGGCTATGTTATGCGCTCTACGCCGGGCTGGCCAGTCTGGTCACGACGCCTGCGGTGGTGCGCGTGCTCTGGAGCGTGGACTGGCTGCTGGGGATCGGCCTCCTTTCCCCCTTGATGGCGATGCTGGCGGTAGGGATCGGGATCCTGATCTCTTCGCGGGTGAACGACACGCGCACCGCGCAGCAGATCGGCGGCTTTGTGGTGCTGCCACTGATGCTCATCTTCATCCCGATGTTCCTGGGGAGGCTCGCGCTCACGGCGACGGTGTTTCTCGTGGGGGCCTTCCTTTTTGCCCTGGTGGATGCGGTGGTGTGGATCTTTGCCGTGGCCCTCTTTCAGCGGGAGACCATCCTCACACGGTGGAAATAAGAGGGGGTCGTGCACCCTCCTCCGACCGGTACCTTCCGGCTTGCCCGAGCCTGCCAGCTCCGGCCAGGTTTCCCTGTGGCACCCAGAGGGGGCTGCTTACCGTTGCTTCCTTCCGGACCTGGCGGGGTTCGCAGCGCTCTGCCGCACAGGACCCAGCCTTCAACGCCACATAGCCCGGACAGTCCCACAAGGCCCGGCCTCGGTTGGGAATTCAACCCCGCTATAGCGGATTGCGGGTTACAGGGCACCGCTAGCTCCCCGTCTAGCACGACCCCGAAAGCATCTTATGCCAGAGCTATTCGTTTGTCAAGCGCGGTTGCGCGTAGTATAATGCGGCCGCCCGGCTGGCCTGGGCGATGGTGCGATTGCGGAGGAAACGGTGCAACGACGAGATTGGATCTACCTGTGGCTGATTTTGCTCCTGGTGGGAGTCGCGCTGTGGTTGAACCTGGCCCAGCCGGCGATTGCCTTCTGGCGCCCGGTACCGGCACCCCCTGAGAACGCTACGCTGGAAGAGATCGCTGAAGCGCAGGAACGTGCCCGGGCCATCCGTTCCACTTCGCTCCGCCTGGGCCTGGACCTGCAGGGCGGGATGCAGGTGATCCTCGAGGCCAAAGGCGACCCCTCGGTGATCACCCCCGACAAGATGGAAACGGCGCGGAACATCATCAGCGACCGTGTGAACCCGATGGTCGGTTACGAGGCGGTCGTTCAACGCCAGGGAGAACGACGGCTCGTGGTCGAGCTGCCAGGAGTGTTCGATCCCCAGGAGGCGCTGGCGGCGATGCAGCGTACCGGGTTCCTCGAGTTCGTCGACACGAACGGCGAGATCCTGCCCGAAGGGATGCGGATCACGACGACCTACGGATTGAGCCCGGAGCAGATCGCCGCGATCACCCGCACGCGCGTCTACCGCACCGTCGTCACCGGGGCCGACCTGGACTCGCGTGAGATCCGCGCTGATACGGACCCCACGACGCAGGAACCGATCGTCGCGCTGGGTTTTAACGAAGAGGGGACGCGCATTTTCGCCGAGTGGACCAGAGCCCACGTGCACGAACCCCTGGCCATTGTCCTGGATAAGAAGGTCATCTCCTGCCCCATCGTGCAGGAGCCGATCGACAACGGCCGGGCCTCCATCCGGGGGCAGGGAATCGACCGCCGCGAGGCGCAGCGCATCGCCACCTTGCTGCGGTACGGAGCGCTTCCGGTCGAGTTGTCCGTGGTGGAAAACCGCAGTGTGGGTCCAACCCTGGGGCAGGACTCGGTGAACCGCAGCATCATCGCAGGGATCATCGGATTGTGCACGGTACTCCTGTTCATGACGCTCTACTACCGGTTGCCCGGCGTAGTCGCCAGCCTGGCGCTGTGCATCTACACGCTGCTCATCTTTGCCCTCTACCGGCTGATCCCGGTGACGCTGACGCTGCCGGGCATTGCCGGCCTGCTCCTTTCCATCGGGATGGCGGTGGATGCGAACATCCTGATCTTCGAGCGGATGAAAGAAGAGCTGCGGGCCGGCAAATCGCTCCGCACCGCGATCGAGGCCGGCTTTGACCGGGCCTGGACCTCGATCTGGGACTCGAACCTTTCCACCCTTCTAACTTGTGCCATCCTGTACGCCTTCGGATCTTCCTTGGGGGCCAGCGTCGTCAAGGGGTTCGCGATCACGCTCTTTTTCGGTGTGATCGTGAGCATGTTCAGCGCGATCACCGTGACGCGCACTTTCCTGCGCTTGCTGTACCATGTAGCCGGCCCCTGGCTGGAGCGGCGCAGTCGCCTGCTCCTGGGATTTGCGGTCTGAGGGCGGAGGAGGGAACCGATGCTGCGATTGATCCGACGACGCTACCTCTACTTCGCCCTCTCGGCGCTGATCATCGTCCCGGGTATCGTCGCCATGGTGATTTCCACCGTGCACTACGGCACCCCGGTGCGCCTGAGCATCGACTTTACCAGCGGCTCCTACATCGAGGTGGAGTTTTCCCGGCCCGTACAGGCGGGGGAAGTACGCGAGGTCTTTCTCGAGCAGGGGCTGGAAGTCGCCTCGGTGCAGCTTTCCGCCGGCGACCAGGTCGCGATTGTCCGTTCCCAGGTGATGGATGCGGCGACGAAGGATCGGGTGGTCGCGGCGCTGGCGGAGCAATTGGGGCCGGTGACCGAACGGCGCTTCGATTCCGTAGGCCCTTCGATCAGCCGGGTGGTCACGCGCAACGCCTTCTATGCGGTGCTCGCGGCCGCGCTCGTCATCCTGGGGTTCATCACCTTCGCCTTCCGGAAAGTGCCGCATCCCTTCCGCTACGGCCTGTGCGCGATCATCGCGATGGTGCACGATATCCTGGTGACGGTGGGGCTCTTTTCGCTGGCCGGCCTGCTGCTGGGATGGGAAGCAGACACCCTGTTCCTTTCCGCGCTGCTCACGGTGATCGGCTTCTCCGTGCAGGACACGATCGTGGTGTACGACCGCATCCGGGAGAATACGCCCCGGATGCGGGGGGTGCCTTTCGAGGAGATCGTCGACCACAGCCTGACGCAGACGCTACACCGATCGCTGGCCACGCAGTTAAATGCGATGTTCATTATGGTTGCGCTCCTCCTCTTCGGAGGGGCCACCATCAAGCAGTTCATCCTGGTGATGTTCGTGGGGCTGGCGAGCGGCACCTATTCCTCCCTCTTTAACGCGGTGCCCTTGCTCGTGGTGTGGGAAAACCGCGATATCCCGCGCTTCTTTGCTCGCCTCCGAGGGCGGCCGGCATAGGCCGCAGGGTATTTGTGTTCGGTTTCGCAATTTGACAGTCATATGTCCACATGGTAGAATGCACGCGCCAACGAGGGCGGAAGACCTTAAAGAGGAGGAATCCGATGGAGCAGGAGCTGAATCCCTTCAAGATCGCGCAGCGGCAGTTCGACGAGGCGGCGGAACTGCTCGGGCTCGATGCGGCCACGCGGGCCCTTCTGCGCGAACCCATGCGCGAATTCCACGTGTCTTTCCCCGTGCGCATGGACGACGGAAGCGTGCGGGTGTTCAAGGGTTTCCGGGTGCAGTACAACGATGCCCGTGGTCCCACCAAGGGCGGCCTGCGCTTCCACCCTGCAGAGACGATCGACACTGTGCGCGCGCTGGCCGCTTGGATGACCTGGAAGACGGCGGTGGTGGACATCCCGCTGGGCGGCGGCAAGGGAGGGGTGGTGTGCAACCCGAAAGAACTCTCCCAGGCCGAGCTGGAGCGCGTCAGCCGCGCATACATCCGTGCCATCGCCCACTACATCGGCCCTGAGATCGATGTGCCGGCCCCCGACGTTTATACGACCCCCCAGGTCATGGCCTGGATGATGGACGAGTACAGCATCATCAAGGGATATAACGCACCGGGCGTCATTACAGGCAAGCCGCTGGCGCTCGGCGGCTCGGCCGGCCGGGGGGACGCCACGGCCCGGGGCGGCGTCTACTGCGTCCGCGAGGCGGCCAAGGTACTGGGGATCGACCTCCGTGGCGCCACCGCCGCGATCCAGGGCTACGGCAACGCCGGCCAGTTCGCCCACAAACTGGGTGTGGAAATCCTGGGGCTGAAGGTCGTCGCGGTGAGCGACTCGAAGGGCGGCATCTACAACCCGGAGGGCCTCGACTACGCCGCCTGCGTCGCCCATAAGGAGGCGACCGGGTCCGTGGTGGGCTTCTCGGGCGCCCAGCCGATCAGCAACGAAGAGCTGCTGGAGCTCCCGGTAGTCGTCCTCTTCCCCGCCGCGATGGAGAACGTGATCACTGCCGAGAACGCCCCCCGCATCCAGGCGCGCATCGTCGCCGAACTTGCCAACGGCCCCACGACCCCGGAAGCTGACAAGATCCTGTACCGCAACGGCGTCTATGTGATCCCCGACTTTCTCTGCAACGCCGGCGGCGTGACCGTCTCCTACTTCGAGCAGGTCCAGAACGCCTACGACTACTACTGGACCGAGGAAGAGGTGCACGCGAAACTCGATGCCAAGATGACCGCAGCCTTCCATGCCGTGCACCGAACGGCCCAGCAGTACAAGGTGCACAACCGGCTGGCCGCCTATATGGTCGCGATCAAGCGCGTTGCCGAGGCCTGCAAACTGCGTGGCTGGGTCTAGGTTCCGCGGTCCTTCGCTCCGGGAGCGTTCGGCTCCCGGAGCGTATTTTTTGCAGCGGGGTTTGCGGGAAACTCCCTTGTGTAGTATACTGGAGCCGCTCCCGTAAGGGAGCGCGTCGTTGCTTGCTGCGCGCAGGGCCAATAAGGAGAAGAATCCTATGCTCAAAGGACGCGACCTCGTGAGCATCGCGGACCTCAACCGAGAAGAAATCCTTGCGCTTCTCGAGCGCGCCCGCGACCTGAAACGCGAGTGGAAGGAAGGGGGCAACCGGCCCCTCCTGGCGGGCAAGACGCTGGCGATGATCTTCGAAAAACCCTCGTTGCGCACCCGTTACACTTTCGAGGCCGGCATGACCCACCTGGGCGGCCACGCGATCTACCTGGGGCCCAACGACATCCGCCTGGGGGTGCGGGAATCGGTGCCCGATGTGGCGCGCAACCTTTCCCGCTGGGCGGAGCTCATCATGGCACGCACCTTCGCCCATCAGACGGTCGTGGAACTCGCCGAGTACGCCTCGGTGCCGGTGATCAACGGCCTTTCCGACCTGGAGCATCCGTGCCAGGCCCTGGCCGACCTCCTGACGGTGTGGGAGCATAAGGGGCGCTTCGAGGGGCTGAAGCTCGCCTTCATCGGGGACGGGAACAACGTCTGCCACAGCCTGATGTTGATCTGCGCGACGCTGGGCGTGGATATCTGGGTGGGCTGTCCGCCGGGGTACGAGCCGCGTGCGGAGATCACCTCGCGGGCGCGGGAGCTCGCCTCTCGGAGCGGCAGCACGGTCGAGATCGTCCACGATCCCCGCGAGGCCGCGCGGGAAGCCGATGTCCTGTACACGGATGTCTGGGCCAGCATGGGCCAGGAAGCAGAGGCCGAGGCGCGCAGACAGGTCTTTGCCCCTTACCAGGTAAACGCGCAGTTGTTGGCTTTCGCGCGGCCGGATGTGATCGTCGAGCATTGCCTCCCTGCGCACCGGGGCGAGGAGATCACCGATGAGGTGATCGATGGACCGCATTCGGTCGTCCTGGACCAGGCAGAAAACCGCCTCCACGCCCAGAAGGCGCTGATGGTGGAACTGCTGGGGCTGTAAGCGCTCGGTCCCCATACGGTTCCTCGCTGCTGCGGGCAAGGGGGTCCCCATAGGCCAGGAGGAGCGAGCATGGCCGGAAACCGGGGCATCTACAACGCCGCGATGAAGCGGGCTCAGGCGTATGCCTGGAAGCAAGAATGGGGCGAGGCGCTCCGGGAATACCAGCGGGCCGCAGCCGAGTTTCCCGATGACCCGGATGCCCGCCTGGGCATTGCTGCCGCATACACCGGCCTTGCGCGCTGGACAGAGGCGCTCCAGGTCTACGAACAGCTGCACCGGGAAATGCCCGATGACCCGGTCATCCTGGAACGGTTGGCCGATGCCCTTGTGCAGCTCAAGGATCGGACGCGCGCCCGGGATGCCTATCTCCGGCTGAGCGACCTGTATGTATTCCACCAGAAGGTGCCGCAGGCGATCGCGACGCTCCAGCGGCTCTGCGAGCTCTTCCCCCAGGACGAAGAGGTGCTCGCCCGTCTGGCACGCCTTTACCAGGAGTCCGGCGACGAGGAGTCCGCCGCTCAGGCTATGGTGGAGCGGGTGCGCCTCCTCTTCCAGGAGAAGCGCATTGCCGAGGCGATGGCGCTCTGCGAGGAGGCGCTGCGGCTGGCTCCGGAGCACCGTCAGGCCCGGGAACTCCTTTTCCGCCTGCGGCGGGAGATGGCCGCCCGAAAAGAGCGAGGCGAAGAGGAGGAAGCCGGGCCGGCCGCTCCGGTGAGCCAGTACCAGCTCGAGGAGTGGGTGCGCGAAGCCACCGAGCGCCAGGAACGGGGGGATCTGGAAGGAGCGCTCCGCCTCTACGAGCGGGCAGCCCAATCCGGACTGCGCCGGGCGGATGTCTGCTACAGCCTGGCCTTCCTCTACAAGGAAACCGGGCGCCTGGAAGAGTCCATCGAGTGGTTCCAGGCCGCTTCTAAAGACGACGAGTATGCCCTTTCCAGCCATTATGCACTGGGGGAGGTGTACCGCGATCTGGGCCGCCTGGAACCGGCTGCCCAGGAGTTCGAACGAGCGCTCCACCTGGTCGATCTGCAGACCATCGGCCGGGAAGCGATCGAGGACCTCATCCAGATGTACGAGGCTGCGGCCACGGTGCACGAGCGCCTCGGGGATCTGGCGCGCGCGGCTTCGCTGTACGCAACCCTTGCCGGTTTCCTCCAGGGGAAGCGCTGGCGCCAGCAGCAAGTGGACGAGTTCCGCAAGCGGGCCCAGGAGCTGACGGAAAAGAGCATGTTCGCCAAACTCCGTCAGCTGGGCACGGGAATCCTCCCGGCCATCGAGGAGCAAGCGCGCGCCCCGCAGGCCGAGGCGGTCGAGCGCCCCGCGGCTTCGACCCCTGCCGCAGGCGAGGCGGGCCTTCGCCCGATCACCGACTTCCTGCGACCCAGCGCTGTTTCCCGGGCGGAGAGCACCCCTTCCCTGCGTCCCCTCGAGGAAGCCCTCTCGATCGCGCCCCCGGCGCCTGTGCATGTGCCGGTGCGGGAACTCGACACGAGCGGGCTTGACGAAGGCGTGCGGGAGCTGGTGGAAGCGAGCCGTGTCTACGTGGAGCGAGGGCTCTTTTACGCCGCGATCGACGCCTGCTGCAAGGTGATCGAACGGGCACCGGAATACCTCCCGATCCACCTCCGCCTGGCGGAAATCTACGAGCGCCAGGATCGGCCGGAGATGGCGCTCGCGAAGTACCAGGCTCTGATCCAGACCTACCTGGCTCGGGGGGAAAAGGAAAAGGCGGTGGATGTATACCGGGCGCTGCTTTCCCTTTCCCCGGACGACCTCACAAGCCGCAGCCGTCTGGCAGAGCTGTTGCTCGATCTGGGCCGCGAGGAGGAAGGGGTGCGCGAGATGATCCAGGTGGCCCAGACCTACTTCCGTCTCGGGCAGACGACGCGCGCGATCGAGAGCTTTCGGGAGATCCGGACCCGTGCGCCAGACAGCCGCGAGGTGTACCTGGAGTACGGCCTGTTTCTCCTCAAACTGGACCGTCCCGAGGCGGCCGTGAGCGAGTTGCGCCGGGCGGTACAGATGGACCCCCAGGACCCTGTGGGCCTGGCGCGGATCAACATCGCGCTCGCCTGGCTACGGGACGAAGAGCCGTTCTGGGAATCGCTCGATGCGCTGCTCAAGCGCGCGGAGGAGGACGAGCAGGCCTGCCGCACGATGGAGCAGGAGTACAAGGAGGCGCTCCTGATCCAGGAGATCCCTGTGCTCTACTATGTTCTGGGGCTCCTGCAGCGCCAGGCCGGCCGCGTGACGGAGGCGCTGGAGAGCTTTCACCGGGCGAGCCAGCGCCTTGGCGAAGAGCCGAAAGACGTACTCCAGCTGCGCCTGTGCCGGGCGATCGCCGAAGCTCACCTGCTCCTGGGGCAGACCGAAGAAGCGATCCGTGCCCTGGAGAAGGGTTTGCAGTGGGCAGAAGCGCTCGCCCCGCGGGTGCCTGCAGGGCCGTCGGCCGGTCCCCGCGCGGTCCCTACCGCCCTTTCGTTCTACCATTGGCTGGCGGAAGCCTACACGAAGCTCGGGTGGTTCGAGCAGGCCGTAACGACCCTCAACCGGGCCAAGGTAACCCACCCCCACGACCGCGAGACGATCACCAAATTGGCAGACCTGTACTTCCGCCAGGGGAACCTTCGCCAGGCGCTCGCCGAGCTGAACGGGCTGGCGACGCACTATGAGCAAACGAACGATCTGGATCGCGCCCTCGAGGTCCTCCAGCAGATGGTGCGGCTGGCACCGAGCAACCTCACCGTGCGCCGGAGGCTGGCGACGCTTTCCATCCGCCGCGGCTTTGTGGACCGGGGGTTGAACGAACTGGAAACGGTCGCCGAACTCCAGCAGAAGAGAGGGATGATCGAGGAAGCGGTGCGCAGCCTGCAGCAGATCGCCGAGATCTACTGGACGATGGGGCGGCAGGACCGCGCCTACCAGGCTTACGGCCGCATCGTGCAGCTCGTGCCGCACGACACCGCCGCGCGGCAGCAACTGGTCAACCTGCACATCCTTGCCGGCCGGCTGGCCGACGCCCTGGAGGAACAGCGCACGATCGCCCGTATCGCCCTGGAGCGAAAGGAAACCGAGACCGCGATCGCCGCGCTCCACCAGGTCCTTGCCTTGAACCCCGAGGACCGGTGGGCGCTGCGGGAACTGGGCGACCTGCTGTCCGCCATCGGGGAACACGGACAGGCCATGCGCCTTTACCGCCGTCTGGCACGCCTGGAGCCGGAGAATGCGGAGGTCGCCGCACGGCTCCAGGAAGAAGAGCGCAGGGCGAACCCGGAGCGCAGCGGAGAATGATCCCCTGCTTCCAGCAAGGGTGAAACGATGTCGCAGCTTTTGTGGATCTTTTCCCGGCTCGACTGGCGGAGCCTCCTGGACATCCTGCTGCTTGCCACGCTGTTTTACGCTGTCCTGACCCTCCTGCAGGGGACGCGCGCGGTGCCATTGCTGCGGGGTCTCGCGATCGTGCTCCTTCTGGTGCTCCTCATCCGTTCGGTGCTCGACCTGCCGGCGCTGGGGTGGCTGCTCGATAGCGCCTTGCCGGCGCTGCTGGTGACGATCCCCGTCCTTTTCCAGCCGGAGCTGCGCCGCGCCCTGGAGAACCTGGGGCAGAGTGGACCCTGGTCGAGGCGTCCGTGGACACCTTCCGCAGCCGAGGAGATGCGGCATACGGTCCAGGAGATCGCCGAAGCCTGCAGCGAGATGTCCCGCCAGCGGCTGGGCGCGCTCATCGTGCTGGAGCGTACCATCCGCCTGGACGAGTATGCGGAACGGGGCGTACGCCTGGATGCCCGCGTCTCCGCGCGCCTTCTGCACAACCTCTTTTACAGCAACGCGCCGTTGCACGATGGGGCGGTACTGATCCGGCGCAACCGGATCCTGGCGGCTGGCTGTGTCCTCCCGCTGAGCGAGGACGTGCTGGACAGCTTCCAGTACGGGACGCGCCATCGCGCCGCCATCGGGATCAGCGAGCAGACGGATGCCATCGCGATCGTCGTATCCGAGGAGACAGGGGCGATTTCGGTGGCCCAGCGGGGGCGCATGGTGCGGTGGCTGGATCGCTCGCGGCTCGTCGGGCTGCTCGAGGCGCTGCTGCGGCTGGACGAAGTGCGCAGCAATGCCGGGAGGAAGGGACGGTGAAGGATCTGCTGCAGCACATTCGCCCTACCTGGGGGCACCTCTTTCGCTTCCTGGGCGCGCTCGGCCTTGCCCTGGTCGTGTGGGCCTATGTGACGGGCAGCCAGAACCCGCTCACGGCCACGACCTTCAAGGAGCTGGTGCTGGAGGCCCGCGGGCTTCCGGAGCAACTGGTGCTCACCGACGCCCAGGGGCTGCCGCTTTTGGCGCTGGGCACGGTTTCGCTCAGCCTGCGGGTCCCCCAGGAGGAGCACCTGACGGCCGGTGATCTCCATCCGTATGTGGACCTGGCGTCGATTGCCGAGCCAGGGATCTACGAACTCTCCGTGCAGCTGGATGCCCCCCGGGCGGTACGGAGCTGGCGGGCCGAGCCTGCGAAGGTGACGGTACATGTCGAACGGAGGGCGCAGCAGATTTTCCCGATCGAAGTGGTGCTCGTGGGGCAGCCCGGACTGCCGTACGTCGTTGGCACGCCGCTGGTAGATCCCGCCCAGGCCCTGGTGCAGGGGCCAGAAAGCCGGGTCGGGCTCGTCGCGGGCATCCAGGCGCGGGTCGACCTGGGAGGGAGGGTGGCTTCCCTGCAGGACGCTCCGGTGCAGCCGGTCGCGGTCGATGCCGCCGGGAGGAGGGTGGCCGGCGTGGAGGTCCTGCCGGCCGAAGTCGCGGTGGACGTGCCGATCTCCCTGCAGGGCGGGCACCTGGCTGTCTCCGTCATTCCCCACACCACGGGGTATCCCGCACCCGGCTACTATATTCGCTCGCTGCGCGTCGTCCCGGACACCGTGACCATCTTCAGCGGCGACCCGAATGTGCTGGCCCGCGTGCGCTTCCTGGAGACGATGCCCATTTCCGTGGACGGCCTGCGGGACGATCTCACGACCACCGTCGGGCTGGACCTTCCCGCCAACGTGTCGCTGATCCAGTCGCCTTCCCAGGTGACGGTGTTCGTGGACGTAGAGGCGATCGAACCCGTGCTGCGCATCGATCTGCCGGTGCGCCTGAGCGGGCTCCTGGAGCCGCTTCAGGCGACCTGGGAGCCCCGCTGGTTGGCCGTACTCCTGCGGGCGCCGCTCGAGGTGCTCGAACGGCTCTCGCTGGGAGACCTGTGGGTCGTGGTGGACGTGAGCGGCCTGGACGCGGGGGAGTACGACCTTCCGGCCGTCTTCTCCGTTCCGCCGGAGGTCGAGGTGACCCCTGAGGGCCCCACAACGGTGCACGTGGTCATCGTGCGGCCGGCCACGCCGACCCCCACGCGCACGTTGCTTCCCACACCAATGCCTACTCCGACCCCTACGGCGACACCGATGCCGACGGAAAGTCCGACCTCGGGCCCTACCCCGACCCCGACGCGCCTTCCCTCCCCGACGCCCACCCCTTGAACACCCGGGGCGTCAGCGGTTCCCGGCCTCCAGTGCCCCTTGGGATGGAACGGCTTTCGCACGGTCTTCCAGGTGGAGGATGCTGGGGGTAGAGAAGCCTGCCAGGGCCATCAGCAGGCAGGCCGCGCCGCCCGCGACGAACCACGCGCGCAGCCCCAGAGCCTGGGCCAGCGGGCCGGCCACGGCCAGCCCCAGAGGCGAGATCGCAGCGGTCACGCTCTGGATGACGGTAAACACCCGGCCCTGCATCTCCGGAGGCACCACGGACTGCAGCAAGGCGATGACGGGGCCGTTGGTGATCGGGTCCATCGCCCCGGTGAGGAACATCGCTCCCAGCGCGAGCGGGAGAGCCTCCTCCGGGCAAAACCCGAGGGCGAGGATGCCCACTCCCATCCCGGCAAGCCCGGTGAGGCACGTCTGGATCTTGCGGCGGAATCCGCCCCACATGCTGAGGATAAGCCCTCCCGCGACGACCCCCAGTCCTTCGGCGGACTCCATCCAGCCGAGTTCGAGCGCCTCTCCGCGGAAGTGCTTCGCGACCAGGAGCGGCAGGAGGGAGAAGGCGGGGTTGAGAAGGAAATTCACCCCCATCGCCATCGCGAGCAGGGCCCACAATCCCGGCCATCCTTTGAGGAAGCGGAATCCCTCACCGATTTCCTTCCACAGGGTCGTAGAGAGGTCCGGCCGAACCGAGCGACGGGCCGGCTGCGGGATGGCGATCGCCAGGAGGGGGAGGATCGCCATCAGAGCGGTCGCGACGTCCAGCGCCATGATGGCGTGCAACGGAAACAGGCCGAGCAGGAGCGCGCCCAGCGGCGGGGAAACGATCCGCAGCGCACCCCGGACGCTCTGGTTGGCCCCCGCGACGCGGGCCAGGTGGCGTTCCGGGACGAGCAGGGTCGTCGAAGCTGCCATAGTGGGCCAGTGGAAAGCCTCCCCGATCGCCCGGATGAACAGGACGATGTACACGTGCCACGGGCGCATAGCACCGGTCCAGAAGAGAAGCGCAAGGGCCGCTGCCGCCAGCGCCATCAGGCCATCGGCAGCGATAAGGAGATGCCTCCGGCTCCAGCGGTCGACGAGCGCTCCGGCGAACGGGCCCAACGCCACGGCGGGCAGCAAGGCGACCAGGCTGGCGGTCGCGAGTACGGTGGCCGACCCGGTGGTTACCGTGAGCCACCAGACGAGGGCGAACTGGGCCACGGCGCTCCCGATCAAGGAAAGCTGCTGTCCGGTCCAGATGGCGAAGAAGCGGGGGGCCCAGGCGTGCGCGCGAGGGCTGGGCATCGCTACCCCTTTCCGTGCGGCGTCAGGTCCTTCCGGAAGACGGCAAAGCGGTATTCGGTCTGAAAGCCCAGCTGCTCGTAGAGCCGGAGGGCGACGGTGTTATCCAGGGTGACCGCAAGTCCCAGGCGGGCGGCACCGGCCTCGCGGAATGCCGTTGCCGTGGCCAGCACGAGCGCGCGTCCCAGGCCCTGCCCGCGATGGCGTGGGGCGACGAACAGGTCCAGAAGAAAGCCTTCCTGCGGGAGGAGCGGGTGCCACGTGGCCAGGGCGAAGCCGGCCAACGCTTCCCCCGAGAGGGCCATGGGCGAAAGGTGCGGGTCGAAGCGCCCGAAGCGGCCGGCGACGGCCCCCTGGAGCAGGCGGCGCGCGCCCGCCCGGCCGGCGAATTCCGGATAGAGCCAGGCATCGTCGGAGGGGGTGTCTGCCACCAGCGCGACGGCTTCTTCCAGGCGCGTGTCGTCCCAGGGAAGCAGGCGGTAGCCGGACCGCAACGTCGGTGCGGGTGTGTGCTCGCCCAATGCCAGGTGCATCCGCGCCCGGACCGCGCCGCGGTAGCCGCGGGCGTGAAGGATGGCTTCCAGCTCGAACCCGGGGAGGAGCGGAAGCGTCGCATGGAGCGCGCGCAGGGTCCGAAAGCGCGCCATCTCCCGTTCCGCCTGTTCCAGCAGCAACGGCAGTGCCCGGGTATGGTCGGGAAGCGCGTGCAGGAGATGGATGCGCCCTTCCTGCCCTTCCTGGCTGACCACGACCAGGCCGACCGGTGTCCCGCCCTCCAGCGCGAGGAAGCCCCGCGCTTCTCGGGAGGCGAGGGCCTCGGTCAGAGCGCTCAGCACCAGCGCCTCGGGGAAACCGGCGCGCCGGCGGTAATCCTCGAGCAACATCTCGATCCCCGGCCCTCCGGGGGCGAGCGGGACGATTTCCATCGCTTCTACCGTTCCAGGGCGTCCAGGAGGGCTGCCGCTTCTTCGGCGGTCAAGCGCCCTTCCTCGAGCATACGGAGGACAGCCATCCGTTCCTCGTCACGCGCTGCGCTCTCCGGTCGGGAAGCGGGGGTCGGCTGTGGAGACTGTTGCTGGAGCCGCTCCTGCAACCGGCGGAGACTGGCCTGCACCCATTCCGCGCTCTGCCGCGCAGCGCGCTCGACCTTCTTGCCGATCTTTTCCCAGTCCACGGATTTCGCCCGCTCCGCGGCTTCCTGCACTCCTTCCCCAAACTGCTCCAGGTCGATCTCCTGAAGCCGGGATTCGACCACCTGGGCGATGCGTGCTGTAGCCTCTTCCACCTCTCGTCCCACACGCTGCCAATCGGCCCGCTCCAGCTTCCGGCGCAGCTCCTCGGCCCAGCGTTCCATCTGCCGGGCGAACGCTTCGAAGGTGTGTTCCCAATCGGGGGTTGTGGTGCCGAGGACGATCTCGGAATCGGAGGCGAGGTGAACGTCGGGCCCGCCCTGTCCCACCCGGACCACAGCCCGTCCCTCTTCCTGTGCCTCGACCTGGAACGACCCCGTACGCGGCAGTACCCAGCTATGGGCCTGAAGGAAAAAGCGGGCCGAGGTCCCTTCGGGGTAGCGCACGACGATGTCGCCCTCCGCGCTCACCCGGTACTGCAGCCCTTCCCGGAACGCGAGATCGAGCGTGGCGTCGCCATCGACGCGCACCACCACGAGGTCGCTGCGCAGGTCGCGCGCCACGAGGTCCCCTCCTACAAGGCCGATTTCCACCGCCCCTTCGACGTCGCGCAAGGCTACCTCCCCGTGCACCTGGCGCAGGGAGATCGGCCCGGCGATGCCGGCCGCGGTGAGGTCGCCGCCCACGTGGGTCACCCGAAGGGAGGCTGCTTCCTGCACAGTTAGGTCCTCGCCGACCTCTTCCAGTTCGGCTGGTCCGACCCGGCGCAAGTCGACGTCCCCGCGCAGGTAAGCGGTGGAGGTCAGCTGAACGGCCGAAGCGATCGAGACGTCCCCGTCCACGCTGCCCAGACGGACCTGGCCCACGTCCGACAGGGTGATATCGCCGTCCACGTGTTCGACGGTAAGAGGCGCCTGAAGGCCGCGCACGAAGAGGTCGCCGTCCAGGTTGCGCACGGTGACCGGGGTGGTACGCCCGATCCGGATGCGGGCGTCGTCTGCAAGGCGCAGGATCTGTTTTCCCTCCCGTTCCTCGTGCTGGACGGCCTCAGGGCTTGGGGCGTCGACAAAGAGGGCGGGCTCGTCGCAACCGGCGATGGTGAGGTCGCCCTTGCCCTCGATCTCGACCGATGCAAGTTCGATCCGTTTTCCGTCCATCGCGATCCTCCCGATCCATCAGTCCACAAAGATCTCGACGTGCTCGCCGCTTTCGATGTCCTCGACCTCGGCGATCTTGCCCACGGTACCCGAGCGGATCGCCTCGAGGATCTCCTGGGGGTCGACGCTGGAGGTGCGGGGGGCGAAGCGCGCCCCCATCCGGATGGCGACCTCGACCAGGCCCAGGGGGACGTTGACGTTGACCTTCTCGCGGCCGGTGGCGCGGTCCGTCACCCGTACCCGCAGCCAGCGGCCGTGAGAAGGCTCGGCTTCTGGGGATTTTTCCAGGGCGGCCAGGAGCTCGGCGGCCTCCTCGGCGCGGATCTGGCCGGCTTCCAGCATGCGCAGGATGCGCATCCGTTCTTCTGTCATCGGAACACCTCCGTCTTTGGAGCGCTTCAAGAAGCTTCACCGCGCAGGATGCGCAGGGCCTCGGCGACGCTGATCCTGCCCTGCTGCAGGGCGTCCAGCACCTCGCGCCGCCGCTCCGGGGTGGGCCGGGGTTCTTCGGGCAACACGAAGCCCATGGCGGCGGCGATCTCGTCCATGCGCGTGCGCGCTGTGCGGTAGGAAACCCCGAGCTCTTCGGCGACCCGCTGGATGTTTCCCTGGTGTTTGACGAGCAGCTCCACGAAGCGCAACTGCTCCGCATTCAGCCCGAAGAGCGGGCTCAGGGCAAAGGTCCCTTCCAGCACCGTCCCGCAACGCAAGCAGTGGAGGCGCTCGAGCACCATCCGTTCCCCGCAGACCGGGCACTGTCCTCCGATCGTATGCATCGCATCACCTCCTT
The DNA here is from genome assembly GCA_041082245.1 of Chloroflexia bacterium. Lineage (GTDB taxonomy): Bacteria > Chloroflexota > Chloroflexia > DTKN01 > DTKN01 > DAOTVY01. Next base: position 14,292 of record JBDOIE010000019.1, on the reverse strand, counting down.
GGTTTTATTCTACCATAATTGCCGTTTTTTGTCAATATGCTGCCACAAAATGGCAGCAATTGATTACATCGTGACGGAAAGCAAGAAAAGGGCACAGGGGGCCCGCATGGACCCCCTGTGCCAGGAAGCTGGAGTTCAGGCGATAGTCAGGTAGAGGACGGCCTTTTCGGTGTGCATCCGGTTTTCGGCCTGGTCGAAGACGACCGATTGCGGACCTTCGATGACCTCGTCGGTCATCTCCTCGCCGCGGTAGCCAGGGAGGCAGTGCATGAAGATGGCATCGGGCTTGGCCAGGCGCATCTTCTCGGGGGTGATCTGGAACGGGGCAAAATCCCTGATCCGTTGCTCTTTCGACTTTTCGGGTCCGCCCATGGAGTGCCAGGTGTTGGCATAGACGACGTCGGCGTCCCGGATGGCTTCGTCCAGGTTATGGACGACGCGGATGGATGCCCCGCTGCGTGCGGCAGCCTGGGCCACAAACGACCGGATGCGTTCGGCGGGCGGGTAGCCTGGAGGGGCGGCGACGGCGACGTCGAAGCCGAGGAGGCTTCCGCAGACCATAAGGGTATGGCAGACGTTCCAGACGTCGCCGGCGTAGCAGACCTTCAGACCCTGGATCCTTCCCTTTTTCTCGCGCATCGTCAGGAGGTCTGCCAGCCCCTGGCAGGGGTGGGTGAGGTCGGTGAGGGCGTTGATCACCGGGGCCTTCATCCAGCGGGCGAATTCCTCGACGATCTCCTGCCCGAAGGTGCGGATGACCAGGGCGTCGCAGTAGCGGTCGATCACGCGGGCGGTATCGCGGATCGGCTCCCCGCGGGCGAGCTGCAGTTCGTCCGGGCGCATATAGAAGCTGTCGATGCCCAGGTGGGTGCATGCCGCCTGGAAGGAAGTGCGGGTGCGGGTGGAGGGCTTTTCGAAGATCATCGCCACGGTGCGGCCGCGCAGTACGTCGTGCGGCTCGCGACGGCGGTGGCGCGCTTTCAGGTCTGCGGCCACGTCCAGCATGTAGAGGATTTCCTCGGGGGTGAAATCCATCAGGGTGAGGAAATCGCGTCCCAGGAAATCTTCCCGTTGCATTCTCTCCTCCTTCGGTTGCCTGGCATATCGCTTACAGGGGGTCCCGCAGCAGCGGATAGGTCATACAATGCGGGCCGCCGCCCCCTTTGAGCAGCTCCACGAGCTCCACTTCGATCACCCGGATGCCGAGTGCGCGCAGGGCCTGGTTGACGTGCCGGTTGTGCGCTGGGGAGACGACTACGCCGTTGTCCACAGCGAACAGGTTGCCGAGGAGGTTCAGCACGTCCTCGGGCGTGGTCTCCACGATTTCCCACCGCTCGGCCCGCAGTCGCGCGAGGAAGGAATCGGGCAGGGTCTGGGGGCAGGCCACGCAGACGCGTTCCGCGACCACGTTGAACACCATATCCAGGTGGCAGTAGCGGGGGTCGAAGGGCACCGGGATCACCTCGACCCCGAGCTCCTGCAGCAGGGTTTTGACGCACTGGGCTCCGGCCTCGGTCGTGCGGGCTCCGATCCCCACCGCAGCCCGTCGGCTATCGAGGTACATAAAGTCCCCACCCTCGAAGATGGTGCCCTCATCGGCCGGCACCTCTTTCCAGATCGGGACATACTGTTCGATCTGGGGCCGGGCCACCTCGACCTCGCGCTTTCGGAAGTCCCAGCGCAGCCGGCCGAGCAGTGCGCCGGCGGCGGTCACCGTTCCCAGGTCGCGGGTAAAGACCTGGTAGGGGAGATCTTCCTGGGGTTCGACCCACACGACTTCCGCGCCGGCTTCGCTCAGCGCCCCGGCAAAGGCCGCGTGTTCCTGGCGGGCGCGTTCCAGGTCCACGGCTTCGCCGCGGGCCAGGTAGGCTTTCGCGGTTTCGTTGCTGGGCATGAACTGGAAGTATCGGGGTTCGCAGAGCAGCACGCGACGAAGTTTTCCGTAGCCGCTCGTGACGTATTCGGGCATCTTGCGTTCCTCCTGGTTACTTTCCCCCGGCGCGCCCGTACCCGAGTTGCCGGGAGATCTCCTCCGTAGCGCGCAGGACCATCTGGAGCAAGGCCTCCCGCCGTGGGTAGAACCGGCTGCACGGGCAGGTGATGCTCACGGCGGCGATCACCTGCCCGGAGGCGTTGCGGATCGGCCCCGAAACCGCGCAGACCCCCTCGTCGAGGTCCTGCTCGGCCGTACCGTACCCCTGCTCGCGGATCTGGGCCAGCCGGGCGCGCAGCTCGTCGCGGTCGGTGATCGTATTCGGGGCAAGCTTCTTCAGTTCCATCCGCTGGAGCAGCGCTTCGCGTTCTTCTTCCGGGAGGAAGGCGAACAGCAGCTTCGGCGAAGCCCCGGCGTAGAGAGGAGAACGGCGCCAGACGGGGTCTGCTACCTGCAGCACCTGGTCGCCGTACCACTTGCCCACGCAGACCGCGTCCGGGCCGTCCCGGATGATCAGGTGGACGGTATCCCCGCACTCCTTGGCGAGCGCGGCCAGGATCGGCTCCGCGACCTGCCAGAGCTCCATCCGGGAGTGCACCAGTTCCCCGAGCTCGTAGAGACGCAGGCCCAGGCGGTACTTCGAGGTCTGAGGGTGCTGTTCGACGTACCCGCGTGCTCTCAGGGTGGAGAGGATCCGGAAGGCGCGGCTCTTGGTCAGCCCTGTGCGCTGGCTGATTTCCCCCAGGGACTGCCAGGCCCCGGCGCACTGGAGGAAACTTTCCAGCACGTCCAGGGCTCGATCCAGGATGTCGATCGTGTACCGCGCCCGAGCCATCCTGCATACCTCCCTCGCTACTCCTCCGGGATCTCCTTGAAGGAGAGCGAAATATCCACGCCGCGCCGCGCCTGGACCCATTTCGCGACGTAGTAGATCAGGAGTCCGCTCAGGAAGACGCCGATGTTAAAGGCGGTCATCGTGGGTGTCATCCCCGAGAGGGGATCCTTCAGGTAGGCCCAGGCCATGATGCCGCACGAGACCAGGCTGAGCACCCCGATGATCGTGATCACGGGAACCCGGCCGAGGCGCTGGTTCACGGTAGAGGTCTCGAACACCGTAGGCAGACGCCAGGGAAGCAGGATCGCGGAGATCGAGACCATGCTGAAGGTAAGGATGTAGCCGAAGATGCCCACGAGGGTAGCAAAATAGGGGGTGAAGACATAGATCGCCAGGGCCAGGATACTCATGATCCCCATCGTGAGCAGCGCCGGGACCGGGGTATGGAGCCGCGGGTGGACCTTGCGGAACCAGGCCGGGAAGATGCCGTCGATGGCGTAGGCCAGGATGTTGCGGGAACCGTTGACGATCTGCCCCGGCAGCCAGGCGTAGCTCCAGAAGATGAAGCCGAAGGTGATCAGGAAGGCCACCACGATGTTGCCGCTCAGGTAGGAAGCCAGCTCCGTATAGAGCGGGGTGGAGGTGAGGCCGAGTTCGGCCGGGTCGACCCAGGAGAGGGCGCCGAGGAACTCGTAACCGGCCGCGCGTCCCACCAGCAGCACGGTGATCAGCACCCCGAGGCCCACAGCGATGACGGTAGCCGGCATGGACCAGAGCTGCAGTCGGCGAGGGTTCTTGACCTCGCTGCCGATGTACGCCGAGGACTGCATAAAGGCCAGGTTCAGGTAGATCCAGGTCATCGCCAGGAGGGTGCTCTGCCAGGAGAAGGGCGCGAGCGCAAATCCCTGCTCGCCGGCGTTCTGGAGGATCCAGTTCGCGAGATCGGCCTTGCCGGAGACGGGCCCCAGGTAGCGGTTGACGGCTGCCATAATATCCGCTGGACCCTTGCCGATAAAGACTACCGCGCTCAGGATAGTGCTCAGGATGGCGAAGAGGATGAGCGTGTTCTGGATGCGGAAGAAGAGGCGCATCCCCCGTGAGAAGATGTAGACCAGGAGCGAGATCAGCACCACGCCCAGGATGAACATTCCCCAGGGGGTGGCAAACCAGTTGCCCACGTCGATCAGCGTGCGGTTGCCGGTGAAGAGGCCGAGGGTGCGGAAGAAGGGTGCCAGCCCGTAGCGGCCCAGGAAGGCGGAGGGGACGCCTCCGTAGAAGAACCACCACATGGTCGTGTTAAAGTTGGACATCATGCCCCAGGCCGGCCCGAGCACGCGGCTTACGTAGACATAGTCGCCGCCGGAGCGGGGCATCGTGGAAGCCAGGTACCCGAACACGAGCGAGAGTGGGAGGATAAGCAGCACGCAGACGACCGTGCTCACGGCCATGTTGCCGCCCGGGTAGAAGGCCGGTTCGAGCATGATCAGGAAGGCGAGCAAGAGCCCGATGCTGGTAAAGTTGATGTTGTAGGCGAGGACGTCCCATACCCCTGCGGTACGCACCAACCCGCTGGCCCTCCGCTCGAAGACCTGCGGACGGGTGACGCGTTCTCCGGCTGCCATGGTGACCTCCTTGCTACAGTTCGCGATCCTTCCTGTGAGGCCAGGCCAGAGCGCGGATCGGGGCTCCGTCGGCCCCCGCGATGCGCAAGGGGACGAAGGCGAACGTGTAGTGCCAAGCCGGGTGCAGTTGCTCCAGTCCCCGGAGGTTTTCCACGATCAGCACGTCGCTTCCGAGCAGGACCTCGTGCGCATGCCAGGTGCCCAGCCGGGTGGAATCGACGTTTAGGGCATCCACCGCGACCAGGGAGACGCCCGCCTGCACGATCGCCTCACACGCCTCGCGGGAGAGATACGGATGCGCCGAGTACTCCGGCCGGCCCCAGAAACGATCCCAGCCGGTGTGAAGGACCAGGGCACCTCCTTTCGCAACCCGCCCCAGCGCGCCTTCGAGCGCCTGAGGCGCGATGGCCGTATCCTCGGTGACCTTCAGGGTCACGAGCGTCCCAGGCAGGATGAACCGTTCAGGCGGATACCGATCCAGGCAGGGGCCGCCTGGGAAATAGTGCGCCGGAGCGTCGATGTGGGTCCCGGTGTGCGACCCCAGACGCAGCTCCAGCACGCGCCACGGGGCGACAACTCCTTGCGCAGGGAAGATGAAGGGCTCCGGATCGCCGGGGAAGTACGGCATCCCGTTTTCGATCGTGTGGGTGAGATCCACGATCTCCATCGGTTACCCCGAGGTCAGCTGCACGCTGCGCACCCGATCGCCGCTCAGGACGACGATGGCGCCCCGCAGGATCCCCTCGCCGTACTCGCTCCCCGGGTTCACCGCAGTGGTGCGGCCGATCTGGATCAGGCCACGCGACTCGTGGATGTGCCCGTGCAGCGAGAGAAGCGGCTGGAAGCGCTCGATCGCTTCCCGCACCGCGCGGCTTCCGGCACCGTACAGCACCGGCTGGCCCCCGGAGGTGACCACTGTAGGCGGGTCGGTCGAGTTGTCCAGCAGTGGGCAGGTATCCAGGGTACTGTCCACGGGCGGTGCGTGAAAGTTGAAGATGGCTGTGGTGAAATCCCGGACTCCCGCTACCACCTCCGCGATCAGGCGTGCCATGGTTTCCTCTTCCACCTCGCGGGGTGTCTGCCAGGGGGTGGGGTTGCTGTAGCCCAGGCTCACCATCGTGTAGGCGCCGCCGGCCAGTTCCACCGCGCGCCCTTCGCAGGCAACCACATGCTCCCGGGCTTCTTCCTGGAGCAGGGCGAGGATCTCCGGAGGGTCGTCGTTCCCCCCGGTGATGTAGCAGAAGACGTCCGTGCCGCTCAGCCGCTCCTCGGCGAATCGGATCCACTCGCGCAGCCGCTCGCGGGCTTGTTCTCGGTAGAGGCGTTCCCTCGCCTCCGCGTCCTGCGCGAGCTGGGCGTACTCCTCAGGCGCGACGATCGCGGTGTAAAAGCCCATTTTTGCCACATGCTTGGCAAATGCGGCGACCTCTTCCTCGTTCTCGAGCAGGTATGGCCGTTCCTGGAGCGTCGCCGAGAACCGTCCTCCCGTTTCCCGGAGGATAGGCACGAGCATCTTCCCCGTGATGTCGCCCCCGAGCACCAGGGCATGCACCTTGTAAAAGGCCGCCGCGTTGACGAACTTGCGGAAGGTCGGCGTCGAGCCATGCACGTCGGTAGCGAAGAACAGGCGAAAGTCGGCAGGCTTTTCCTTTTTGCTGAACCAGCGCATCGATTCCCCCTACAGCTCGTCGACGTCCCGGTACCACTTGATGCGGGTGCCCACCCGGTCGCGCAACCGCCAGCGCAGATCCTTCGGCTCGCGGTCCAGGCGTTCCCGTAAAGCCTGTACCTGCTCGACCACGCGGGCGCGTTCCTCGAGGGAAAGCTGCTCGTAGGTCTGCACCATCTGGCTGACCTTCTCCAGGTTGAAGGTCACGGTACGCCACAGGCCCCAGTCCTGGGCACATAGCCGTGCCACGCGCCCCGCGTGGATCGCGTCGTGGTCATGGTCGGAAAGGGGATGTTCCAGGAGGAGCATACAGGTGTCCACGATGTCCTTTTCGTTGATCTGGACGATCTGCAGTTTCTCCAGGAGCATCTCCGCCAGCGGGATGGTCGGCGCGTCGACCTCCAGCCGCCCCTCCCAGGGGATCGTATGGCAAAAGTCGAGGCGATCGAAAAAGACGTCCACGTGGAGCGGCCGCTCCGGGTGGTGGAAGATCATCCGCTGCCCGGCGAAGAGCACGTTAACCTCAGCCTCCTCCTGGTACCCCAGCCCGGCAAAGAAGGCCGGGATGCGGCTTGCTTCCCGCGAGTACCCGGCCAGGTCGATGTCCGTGTACCGGCGTCCCAGCTTCCGTTGCAGATGGCCGTAGCGCGGACAGTGGAGGTAGAACGCAAGGCTGCCGAGCAACCGCAGCGTCAGCCCGTGCGCGCCCGCCTGCTCCACCAGCCGCAGCGCCTCCTGTTCGAAGGCCTGCCGTTCCTCCTCGCTCTGGTGTCCCATACCGGTCCCGCTCACTCCAGCCACCTCCGCGTTCGAGCGACGGGCAGAAGCCCGTTTGGGCCTATATCGCAAAAGAGGCGCACCTTCGTCGGTGCGCCTCTTTTGCACCATACCGTTTGCCGATCGCTCCCTTGAGGAAAACAGCCCTTGCCGGGAGCGGTTGTAACGGGACTCCACCGGGGTTCCAGCAGGCGCGCGTTGCGGGTCGAAAAAGCGACCGCCACGAGCATCGTTTTCCTACCAGAGGCATTGCGAAGGGTGAAACATAGTAACGTATGCTAAAATCATTATACTGCTTTTCACCTCCCCTGTCAAGTTTTTGACACCGGACGGGCTGTATGGTATCTTGCGTGTATCCGCAGCGCCGGAGGCAGGAGATGGAGGCGGCGTTCGAACGGTACCGGGACCGGTTGGAGGCGGTAGAGGCCGAGATGCGGGCGTGCCTTCCCGCGCCCGCCGGCCGGCTGGAGCCCTTCTACGGGATGATGGCCTACCACCTGGGATGGAAGGATACCGCTTTTCGCCCGGTGGCCGCGCGGACCGGGAAACGGCTGCGGCCCCTCCTCTGTCTCCTTGCAACGGAAGCGGTCGGAGGTGCCTGGGAAACCGCCCTGCCGGCGGCCGCCGCGGTCGAGCTCCTCCACAATTTCACTCTCATCCACGACGATATCGAGGACCGCAGCCCGCTCCGGCGCGGCCGCCCATCGGTCTGGTCCGTGTGGGGCATCCCGCAAGCGATCAACGCCGGCGACGGCCTTTTCGTGCTCGCCCGTATGGCCCTTTTCCGCCTGCGTGAACGCGGGCTTCCGCCCGAGATCGTCCTCGAGGCGATCGGTCTCCTGGACGGGGCGATCCTCCGCATCTGCGAAGGGCAGTACCTGGACCTCGCCTTCGAGGGGGATACCGGGGTAACCGAGGAAGCCTACACCGGGATGATCGCCGCCAAGACCGCGGCGCTGATGGAAGCCGCCGTGCACCTGGGAGGCCTCGTAGGCGGCGGTTCCGCCTCCGAGATCGCTGCCCTGCGCCGGTACGGCACCGCGCTCGGCCTCGCCTTTCAGGTGCAGGACGACCTCCTGGGGGTCTGGGGCAAGGAAGAAGAGACCGGCAAGCCGGCCGCCGCGGACCTCTACAGCCGCAAACTCGGCCTCCCGGTCGTGTACGCCCTGGCGCACGCGCCCGAGCCGGAGCGCGCGGAGCTCGCACGGGCCTACCGGGGCGAAGCGCCCCTCGACGAGCGGGTGGTGCAGCGCCTCCTGGAAATCCTCGAATCCGCCGGCGCCCGGGGCTATGCCGAGCGGGTCGCCGAGGCCTACCACTCCCAGGCGCTGACGGCGCTCGAGGGGCTACCGGACACCCCTGCGCGCCGGGCGCTTGCCCAGATCGCTTCCCTGCTGGTCGGAAGGAACGCCTGACTGTGCCCCTGTTCTCTCCGCCTCTCGGGGACGCACTCGCGAAAGGACACGGCACCACAGGAGGTCAAAGGGGCCGTCAGTCGGGAGGGCGCTCCGGGTGGCGCCGCGAGGGGCGTCTCCTCCCCTGTTGCACCACCACTTTGCCGCGCTTGATCACCATCCATACCGGGTTCGTCCCGAAGCGGTAGGCCAGGTGGCGGTAGTCGGGCAGATCGAGGAGCACGAGGTCGGCCTGCTTTCCCACTTCGAGCGTGCCGATACGTTCCTGCCAGCCGATCGCCCGGGCAGCGTTCCGGGTGGCGGCGACGATCGCCTCGGCCGGCCGCAGGCGCATCGTTCGGCAGGCGAGCGCGATGATGAAGGGCATCGATTCGCAGTAGCAGGTCCCCGGGTTCAGATCGGTCGCCAGGGCCAGGGTGCCGCCGGCCTCCAGCAGAGCACGTGCCGGGGTGTAGTGCGATTGCCCCAGGCCGAACGGCGTCCCGGGGAGCGAAACCGCCACCGTCGAGGAGCGCGCCAGGGCGAGCAGCTCGGTCTCCGGGGTGCAGACGAGGTGGTCGGCCGAGATGGCCCCCATCTCCACCGCGAGCATCGTCCCGCCGAGCGGCGCGAACTCGTCCGCATGGATCTTGAGCCCCATCCCGAGCGCCCGCGCGCGCTCCAGGATGCGCCGCGCCTGCGACGCGTCGAAGGCGCCCCGGTCGCAGAAGACGTCGCAGAAGAGCGGGGCCGGCCGCGGCGCGGAAGCCGTCGCCTCCTCCCAGAAGGTAGCCGCCGCTGGAAGCATCTCTTCCACCACCCGCTCCACGTACCCGCCGGGGTCCGAGCGGAATTCGGGCGGTACCGCGTGTGCGGGGAGGAACGTGGGAACAAGGTCCATCGGGTGACGCGCATCGAGCTCCAGGATTGCCCCAAGCAGCCGCAGTTCTCCCTCCGTCTCCAGAGCGTAGCCTGTTTTGACCTCGGCGGTGGTCGTCCCGTGGACAAGCATACGGTCCAACCGTTCCGCCGTTTCCGCAAAGAGGAGCTCCAGCGGCGCGCGGCGGGTCGCTTGCACCGTGCTCAGGATTCCACCGCCCGCTTCCAGGATCTCGAGGTAACTTGCCCCGCGCAGGCGCAGCTCGAACTCCTGAGCCCGGGAACCGGCGAACAGCGCGTGGGTGTGCGGATCCACCAGGCCGGGGAGCACGACACGCCCGTCGGCATCGATCGTCCTGCGGGCGCGGCAGGACGACGCGAGCTCCCGCGTCGTCCCCACCGCCACGATCGTCTCCCCTTGCACTGCCACCGCGCCGTCCTCGATGATCCCAAGCAGCGCGGCGTCCCCTTGGGCCTGGGGGGAAACGTCCGGCGTCAGGGTCAAGAGTTGCCCAGCGTGCAGGAGCAGCAGGTCGGCCTTCATCAGGAACCCTCGCGCCGGGAGGTCGTCAGGCGGGGAATCTGCAGAAGCGCTACCCGCCAGACCGGGAGCGCGTTCAGCCGTTCGAGCGTACGCTGATGCAGCCGGTTCTCCTCGCTCGTGCGCGTCCCCAAGATCCGCTGCAGGAGGGACTCGATCCCCCAGGAAAAGAGGACGAACCCTACCAGGATCCCGCCCAGTCCCACGAAGAGTCCCCAGTTCGCACTGAGCCAGCGGCGGGTCACCACGATGTAGTAGAGGAGCGGCGCGAGGGCAGCCAGGAACAACACCTTACAGCCCGTGTCCAGCGCATAGCGCAGCACGAGCCAGCGCAAACCTGTGCGTTGCAGGAGGATCACCTGAAGGAGGAGGTAAAAGCCGACCGAGGGCACCAGGGTCAGGACAAGCATATGCCCCAGGGAAAAGGGCCACAGGATCGTCGCCACCAGGAATCCGCCCAGGACGTAGAACGAAAAGGCCTGGACAGCCTGTTTGAAAAAAGGTGGTGTAGCCGGAACCGGAGGCATACTTCGACTCCGCTACTCTGCCGGAACAGCCCTCGTTGTAGCCGCATCATAGCACAACCGCCCGGCCGAGGCAAATTGCCGCCGGACAGGGGCAGGGCCTTCCAGCCATCTCATAGTCAAACGACCCTTGCCCTGAGAAACCCTCGAAAGGAGCAGGACGACTCCGCAGGAGTTGTCCTGTTCCTTTCGGCGAGCGGTTCCTTCGCCGGGAAATAACCGGCCTGCACATAGGGAGCGCATTGCTCTCGCGTACCCGATCGGGTTTGCCCGCGCGGGTGTTGCGTGCTATAATGCCAGCCGCGAACGTAGCGCAAGGAGGGGGTACCGTTGGGTTTTGTAAAAGAACAAGCCGACAAGATCATCGCCAACGTCGAGCGGGTGATCGTGGGCAAACGCCCGGCGGTGGAACTGCTGCTCATCGCGATTCTCTCCCAGGGGCATGTGCTCATCGAGGACGTCCCTGGCGTCGGGAAAACGATGCTCGCCCGCTCGATCGCACGCTCGATCGGCTACACCTTCAAGCGTATCCAGTTCACTCCGGACCTCCTCCCGAGCGACGTGATCGGCGTCTCCATCTACAACCAGAAGACCCAGGAGTTCGAGTTCCGCCCCGGACCCGTGATGGCCAACCTCGTGCTAGCCGACGAGATCAACCGCGCCACCCCGAAGACCCAGTCCGCGTTGCTCGAATCGATGGAGGAGCGGCAGATCACCGTGGACGGGGTAACCCACCCACTGCCACGCCCCTTCATCGTCCTCGCGACCCAGAACCCGATCGAATACGAGGGTACCTTCCCGCTGCCGGAGGCCCAGCTGGACCGCTTCCTGCTGCGCATCTCCCTGGGCTATCCCGCCCAGCTGGACGAGATCGAGATCCTGCGCCGCCAGCAGTTCCGGCACCCGATCGAGGATCTGGAACAGGTGGTCGGGCTGGAAGAGGTGCAGGCCATGCAGGAAGCGATCAAAGAGGTGCACGTGGCCGAGGAGATCGAGGAGTACATCACCGCCCTGGTGGCAGCTACCCGGGAGCACCAGGATGTCTACCTGGGGGCCAGTCCGCGGGGATCGCTGGGGTTGTACCGCACCTGCCAGGCACGGGCAGCGATCCGGGACCGCGATTACGTGATTCCGGACGATGTGAAGGCGATGGCTGTCCCCACGCTGGCCCATCGGCTGATCATCGATCCTGCGGCTCGCATCCGGGGGGTAACCGCGCGCATGGTGGTGGAAGAACTGTTGCGGGAAGTGCCCGTCCCTGGCGCGCGGCCGGTCGGAGCGAAGGGAGCCTAGGAGCCGATGGACCTGGAGCAGCTGATTCGAACGGTTGGCTATATCGGGCTTTTTGGCATCATATTCGCCGAATCCGGACTGTTCTTCGGCTTCTTTTTTCCGGGGGATAGCCTCCTCCTTACGGCCGGCTTGCTCGCTTCGCGGCACGAACTGGACATCCGCATCCTGCTTCCGCTCCTCTTCCTGGGGGCGGTCACCGGCGATACGGTCGGCTACTGGTTTGGCGCCAAGACCGGCCCCCTTCTCTTCAGGCGCCCGCGCTCGCTCTTTTTCCGGCCCGAGTACCTGCACAAGGCCCAGGCGTTCTACGAACGCCACGGTGGGAAGACGATCACCCTGGCCCGCTTCTTACCGATCATCCGCACCTTTGCTCCCATCGTGGCCGGCGCAGCGCGGATGAGGTACCGCCGCTTCCTGCTCTACAACGTGGTCGGGGGATTGGCCTGGGCCGTGGGGGTTACGTCGCTCGGGTATTTCCTGGGGCGTGCGTTCGGCTCGATCGAAGGGGTGGACCGCTACTTCACCCTGCTCGTGATCGCCTTCTTCATCATCCCAGGGTTGCCCACACTGATCCACCTCTGGAAGGAGCGACGGCACGAGGTGTGGGCCTGGGTGCGTTCCCGTGTGCTGCGCCGGCCTGTCGAAGCCGATCCCGAAGAGCATCCATAGAAACGTAGAGCGCGGGCGGGTTCTTCCGTCCGCGCTCTGTATGCGCGCTTATTTCCGTCCGCCGCCCAGCCACGCGACCAGGGCACCAACCAGCAGGACCACGGGAATGACCCAGGTGATCTGGCCCCGCAGTCCCAGCGCCAGCGAAAGCACGACCCAGGCCACTGCCAGGACGATGAAGGCATAGGTCAGGATCTTCAGCAGCCGGGGCAGCGGCACGGCCGGCTCCTTGGGCACCGGGAAGACACGCTGGATCGCTGCCTGTACCTCGGGATCGTTCCATGCCTGGAGGCTGCGCAGCGCCGCACTGCGTACATCCTCCAGGGGATCCTCCAGCGCCGCGATCAACACCTGCTTCACCCGTTCTCCACCGATCTGTCCAAGCGCCCAGATGGCCGTCCAGCGCACGTTGCTGTTCTCGTCGTGGCGCGCGGCCAGAAGGGGGTCGACCGCCGCTTCGGCCTTCAGCTCCCCAAGCGCCTCCGCAGCGCGCTGTCGCACTTCCCAGGCAGGGTCCTGGAGCGCCTGGATCAGCCCGGCGACGTCCTGCGCGGCCTTCATTTCCGCCACGGTAGGCATTGTCCTCCTCCTTCGTGGCTGCGAAACGCGGCAATCGTATGGGAAAGAGCGCCCTAATTATAGCGGTTTTCACGCCGGGCCGCAAGAGCGATCCAACCTCGGTTTGACTTTCGGAAGGAAATATGGTAAAATAATTTCAAACGGAAGCGATGAAGCCTGACCTGTAGTATGGACGCCTGGGTCAGGTGGAGCGGGTGGCGTAACCGACCGTTTTCGTATTTGCGGGACGGTTTCCTTCTTGCTGTATCACACCCCGAAACCCCTGCGCAAGCGTCCGGGCTATATGACCCGAACAATCGATACGAAGAAACGCAAGCGGAGGCGTTGAACCCTGGCCTGTACCTTGGACACCTGGGCCAGGGGGAGCCACTGGTGTAACCGGCCGTTCTTGCGGAGATGCTGTTCCGCGGACGGCCGGTTTTTCGTTAGAGGGAGGGAACAAGGGTGTCCGTGGCTGTAGTGACGGCCTGTCTCGTCCCGAAGGAGAACGGTCGATGAAACCGCCTCGCCAGTTTCTGATGTTCCTGATCGGGGGGCTTTCCCTCTTATGCCTCCTATCGGCTCCCGCAGCCACCGTCACCCAGGCAGGAATCACCCCCCAGTTCGAACCCCCCTCCCTGGACGGACGCCTGGACGATGTCTACCTGGAGTACGGGAGGGTCACCCGCTATATCGACACCGGCATCCATACGCCCACTGGCCAGTACAATGTCGCTGCGGCCTACCTCTACGTGCTGGAAGACGCCCAGTACGTGTATGTCTTTTATCACCAGGATATGTACTATGCCAACGACAACTCCTATGGTACCACGTCGATACATTGGGAAGTGAGGCCCAACGGAAGGCGCAACTTCACGGACATCGTCGAGAGCGACCGGGGTGAGTTCTACTTCGAGGATGCCGGTGGCCGTTTGGCGGCGCACTTTTACGTCGACCAGCTTTCCCCACGCACCGGTACCCCCTCCGGCTACGGATGCCTGGGTTTTTCCGGGGGTGACGGTCAGTGGCTCGAAGGCTATGCCAGCCAGGAATACTTCGAAGTCACCAGCGTGATGGACTATAACCTGAACCGTACCGGCTACTGCAGCGGGGGTGTCTGCCGCTGTGGGAGCGCCGCGGACCTGCTCGTGAACTCCCCCCCGGGCTCCGGCACCTACGAGACGCTGGACCCTGCCTGCGCCGGCTGGCAGTGGTACAACGGGTGGGAAATCCGGGTCAACAAGGAGGCGTTTGCCCCGCTCGGGTTCGGCATCGTCATCGGCGAGCACCACAACTCCCCCAGCAAAATGTGTCAGCGAAGCGATCCGCGCTGTAAGGTGGATACGCCGCTCGCGCTGGCCCGAAGCTCCATCGGCGACCGCGTCTGGTACGATCTGGATGGCGACGGGCTGCAGGACCCGGGCGAACCCGGACTGCCCGGGGTGCGCGTGCGCTTGATCGACCCCCGGGACGGGCGCATCCTCGAGAGCACCTGGACGGGCGCAGACGGCGAGTACCTCTTCTCGATGCTGGCCAACGAGTACTACATCGTCCAGGTGGACGAAACTACCTTGCCGGCCGGCTTTGCCCCCACAAAC
>JBDOIE010000244.1:0-21499 GCA_041082245.1 Chloroflexia bacterium | reverse complement strand
ATATTCTACCAGAGGGAGACCGGCTAACTTTAAGATGTGCAGAATAAAGTGGTAACGATCTCTTGGCGCAAGCAGGCAAAGCGATGGTGTGGCACCGTCGGCGTTGGTAGAATATAAAAAGGTGGCATGCTCGCCTGTAACCGGGAGACAGTTGCCTTCCATAGTGAAGCATTCCTACGCATCTGAGACAATGAGGAGGTAGACAATGAGAAGGATTCTGACCTTCCTTCTATTCCTTCTAACCCTTGCCGGCGGCGTGGCATCTTGTACATCTAGGCCCGATCCATCGGTAGTGAAGACCCTCTGCCTGAAGATAGAACAGTCTTATCCGGAAATCGAAGGGGAGTTCTCCCTGCCTATAACTGAAATCCTCACCGCCGTCTTAAGCCACATGGATGTCAGGGTGGCGAATCAGGACAGCCCCTGTGACGGAACGCTGTCTGTGGCCCTGGTGGGTAGATCCATAGGAACGTATTACGCGGGGGCACCCTCTCCGAAATGTTATACCGGCGCGGAGATTAGCGCAGAGTTGGCACTCTCTGTGCCTGGGTACAAGACATTGAAAACGTCTGCAGATGCTTACCGTGGCTTGGACCCGGTCACCATTCATTGCCCTGACCCAACAGGAGCCCCGTTGGAGAGCGCGGCAAGGGAAGCCCTGCTTGAGGGACTCGTTCACATATGGGGACCGTCCGTCCTTCACGCTTGCTGGAAAAGCCGATTCTTCGCAATGATGCCTGAATGGATCGAGACGATGGTGGACGAGCGTGAGGCGCGCATGGAAGAGATCGTCCCCGTTGTCATTCAGGCGTTGCAAAGCCCTGATCCCGAAACGCGCCTGTCGGCCATCCAAACATTGGAAAAGCTTGTTTTCCAGGGTCACGATCCTTCCTCGAATCAACCCAAGCTGGACCCCGTTGCCAGCAAAGCAGCGCTCGAAAACCTCCCTATCCTTATTCGCCTTCTCGAGGACGAAAATTACGAGGTAAGCGAGTCTGCATGCATAATTCTGAGCTGGTTCGGACCGGATGCACGGGAAGCTATCCCCGCTCTTATCCGACTTTCGAATCACAAAGTTGATGATGTGCGGGCTTTGGCCATTCGGGCGCTGGGACATATCGCGGTATCCGACCCAGAGGAAGAGGTTGTCCCGGTTTTGCTCCGCGCCTTGGCGGATGAGGATCTCTATGTGCGCCGGAGCGCTGCCTATGCTTTAGGGAAGCTCGGGCCAAAGGCAATGGCGGCTGTTCCTGCCCTGATCCAAGTCCTAGAGGAAAAGGAGGCAGGAGTTGAGCAAGAGGTTCTAGACGCGTTGAAGGCGATTACCGGGCAAGATTTCGGGTTCGATGCCGCCCACTGGAAACAATGGTGGATGCAGCAGCGGTAGTTCACGTGGAGCACAGGTCGATCTTGGCCAAACTGTACTACCCGACGACATCCCAGTTGCTCCGGTAACGGGACGTGCTATAATTGCATTATCGCCCGCACCGCGCCGAGGGCCCTGGGGCATCCAGGGGATGCCGGGAGGTAGAAAAGTGACCAGCCGTCGCAAATGGCTTTTCCTGCTCCTGATCGTCCCGGCAATCGCCGCCGTGGCCGTCTGGTTCTGGTTCCTCCGGCCGGCCCGCGCGCTCGAACTCTACTACATCCACTCCACCATCGAGGACTTTAACGCCGGGTACTTCTACCACACCGCCCTCTCCTGGCTGGACGACGGCGAGGTCCAGCTCCTCCCCATCGGACTCGCCCACCCCTGGGAGCCCGGCAACAGCACCGGCTTGCCCCCACGCGCAGGGCTCGCTGCCGCCTACCTGAACGGCCATATCTACGCCACCGGCGGCTACGGCTCGACCCAGGTCCCCTGCAGCGATGCCCGTAACGAGGTCTTCTATACCTCCGTCCACTCGGTCACCCACGAACTCGCCGACTGGCAGCCCACAACCCCCCTCCCAACCTCCATCTACCCCGACGGCGTCCGTTTCCACGAGGCGGTCGCCATCACCGTAACCCAGCCCGGCGGAGGAGAAGCGGCCTACCTCTACGTCCTGGGCGGGGAAGAGGACGACGGGGCCCAGAGCTCGATCTACGATACTGTGCTCTTTGCCCCCATCCAGCCCGACGGCTCCCTCGGCGCCTGGCAGTCCACTACCCCCCTCCCTCAACCCCTCTTCGGTATGGAAGCCCTGGCGTGGCACGGACGCATCTACGTGATCGGCGGGCTGATGGCCAACGGCCAGTCCAGTGCCTTTGTCTATTACACCACACCGAACCCCGACGGGACCATCTCCTCCTGGTCCCAGACCACCGCCCTCCTCCCCTATACCATCGGCGGAAAACCCCACTATTACGAATCCGCGGTCGCCCTGGAGCACGGACGCATCTACGTCATCGGCGGCGCGAGCGGCGTCCTCGCCACGACTTTTTCCCCCTACATCTTCTTCGGAGAACCCGATCCCGCGACCGGCGACATCACCGCCTGGACCCCCGTCTACCCGGAAATCCTCCCCCAGAACCTGTTTGCTGGCGAAGGGGCCGCCTACCAGTCGGGCCTGCTGCTCACGATCGCAGGTGCCTGGAACAACTTTAACACGCCCACCGGCGACGTACTCGCGGCACTCGTGGACCACGAAACCGGCCAGACCGGGGAATGGCTCTATACCATTGGGATGCCCCAGGCGCGCTACTGGCACTCTGTGGTGCAGGATGAGCACGGCTGGCTCTACGCCATCGGCGGCGCTACCGGCTACACCGGCGCCTGCCTGAACCAGGTCGCTGTCGCTTCGCCCTATACCGGCGGAGGCCGACAGGCCACCGCTCCCTTACCCGCCCTCACGGCAACGGCCGAGACCACCGGCACCATCTACGCGCCGGACGGGGTGTTCACCTCCGCCATCATGGACGTCACCCAGTACGGGGGCACCGCAGCTCAGCTCGTGAAGCTCGCCTGGAATACGACGATCCCCGATCCCCAGGCAATGACGATCACCCTCTCTTACCGCTACAACCGGGCCGGCGTCTGGAGCCCCTGGAGCGAGCCTCTCCCCTCCCGCGCCCCCGGCACCTTGACCACCACCGTGCCTATTTCGATCACCTGTAACTACTTCCAGTACCGCGCCTACTTCTCCACCACGGTGTTGACGCAAACCCCTTACCTCAACGCCGTGCGCCTCACCGTGCTCGCGCCACCGGACCTCGTCGCGGACCGCCTCACGATCACCGGCTGCCCCAGCTGCCCCGACGTCATCCCGCTGAACCAGCCGGTCACCATCGAGTTCACCGTCCATAACCGCAGCACCAGCGTCAAGGCCGGCAATAACTTTTTCGCTATGCTCTTTATCACCACCACCGCCGGGTACGAGCCGCTACCACCCGATTGCCCGGCCGGATGCGACTGCAGCCACCCGGATACCTGCCCGTACATATGGGGGTTGCAGGCAACCGATTTCGAGGATACCGACCCTCCGATGGTTTTGACCACTACCCATACCTTCACCCAGGCCGGCACCTACTACCTTATCGCCTACGTGGACTATAACGATGCCGGCCCGTATCCCTTCTTCGACGTCCCCGAACTTGTGGAAACGAACAACTCGCTCACCTTCGTGGCCCACGTCGGCTACCGAAGGGTCTTCCTGCCGCTCGTCGTCAAGGGCCACGCCCCTCCGTAACACCGTCCTTCCCCGCTAATAACTCCATCACAAAACGGTGCGCTGCCCCCCGGAACGTTCCCCAGCCCCGCCAGGGCGGAGGAAGCGCTTCCAGGCGCTCCGCAACCGCCCCCAGCTCCTCCACCGGCACCCAGCGGAAGCCCACGATCTCCTCTTCTCGATCCTGAACGGCCGGCACGCGATCCCCGATAGCCAGCGCAAAAACCCACGAGGTAAAGGAAAGCGAGCTCTCCTCCGCCTCTAACAAACAGGTCAATCGCCCCAGCAACCGCTCCGGCACCCCCACCAGGCCGAGCTCCTCCTTGACCTCCCGCCGCACCGCCGCCTCCGGCAGTTCGCCTTCCTTCAGCCGGCCGCTCGGAAGCCGCCACACGCCTTCCGGGTAGAAGCGCTTCGTATGCAGCAGCACCCGCCCGTCCGGCCGATACGCTACCAGTACAACTTCCTCCAGCGGGCCTCCTTTCTCCGTAAGCCGCCGGAGGAGCAAGCTGTCCACTTGGATCCGCTCATGCCGCTGCGCATGTGCCCCCAACGCCTCGCACACATTTCGCTCCTTCCGTCGCACGGAAACCCCATAGCCATTCGCGGGGAAATCCTAGCACCCGGTGCCCTTCGTGTCAACCAATCCGTCAGCCAGAAACGCCGAGCGAAGCGCAAGATGGATCGCCTCCCCACAGGACCTGTGACACCGCGCCAGGGTCAGCTCCGAACCCGCCCATCGCCCCGGCTCATGCCCTTTGCCCCACGCCCAAGAGCGAGCGAATCCGAGGCCTCGCTTTCGCCCACCCGCCGGACTCTTCGGCTACACGGAGATAAGGGTTTGGGACACAGGAAAGCCCTGGCAAACCCGGGCCGAAGAAGATGCATCGGCTCGCTACGGAGGCAGCAAGGCCGGTAGATGCCGCTGCCACACGGACGCCCCTTGGGGAGCCTTCGAAAGCGGCGCTGGGGGTACCACCTTCCGTCGCTCAGGTAGCGCTCCGAGCACGACCCATCGTCTCACCCCAGTCCCGGTTCGACCCGTGGGCCGGCTCCTGCCAGAAAACCCGCGAGCGGAACCGCCGCTTCTTCTTGCCGGCTCCTAGCGTTATGCTACAATGGCCCAGGAACCCAATCCGTGCGACTGGAAAGGAAGGGCATCCATGGAAGATAGGCCACTCTCCGAGGAAACCTGGCGCACACTCCGCAGGGAGGCCCGCCGTTACGCGGCCGAGGAGCGACGCCGCCGCGCGGAACAGCTCACCGAGGAGGCGCACGAGATACTGTCCGATACCCCTTTACAGGCCCTCGAGGCCCGCCTCGAGGCGCTGGGGTCCACCTGGGCGGTGCACGAAAAGCCGCTCCGCAGCCGTGTCCCTGTCCTGGGAGCGGTCCTCGCCTGGCTCGGCCGGGTGCTTCTCCGCTTTTTCCTGCAACACCAGGTCGCTTTCAACGCCGAATCGGTGCGCGCCCTGCAGGAACTCTACCGCCTGCAGCGTTTGCTCCTCGAGGCTTCCCTGGCCCGGAGCGACGACCTCTTCCTGCGGCTCGACGAACGGCTTACCGCCCTCGAAGCCCGGGTGCGCGACCTGGAAGCGCAAAGGACCGACTGAGGAGGCACCCGTGCGCCTGGCCTGGGTATCCCCCCTGCCCCCCGCACGCACCGGGATCGCGGACTATAACGCGGAGCTCCTCCCGCACCTTTCCCAGTACGCCGAGATTTCCCTCTTTGCTCCGCCGCCGTACGGAAGTCCCCCCCTGCCTGGTGTCCCGGTCCGACCGCTCGAAGAGGTCGCCGGCCTGGCCGGCCACTTCGACGCGGTCGTGTACCACATCGGGAATAACCCCTACCACCGCGCGATCTACGAGCTCGCGCTGCGCTACCCCGGCATCACCGTCCTGCACGATTTCGTGCTGCACCACCTGGTCGCCCGCTGCACGGTAGCCGCAGGCGACCTCAAAGGGTACCTCTGGCACCTCGCCTACGAGCGGGGCGCAGCCGGTGCCGCCACCGCCCTGCGGCGCGCCCTGGGCCTGTTCACCGAACAGGAGCAGTTCCTCGACCCGCTGAACCAGGTGCTCCTGGACCGCAGCCGCGGCGCCGTCGTCCACAGCCGCTGGGCGGCCGCACGGGTGCGCGAGGCCCATCCGGAGCTCCCGGTTGCTGTCGTTCCGCACCTGTTGCTCCGGGAAGCGGGAATTTCCCCCGACGAAGCGCGGCGGGAACTCGGGCTTCCCTCCGGGAAAGCCATCGTGGCCACCTTCGGATTCCTGGCTCCCTACAAACGGATCGACCGGCTCCTTTCGGCCTGGGCCCAGCTCTCCGGGGAATTCCCGGAGGCCCGCCTCCTGCTCGTCGGGGAGCCCGACCCCGCACTGGGCCTCGAACGGCTCCTCCAGCGCCCAGGGCTGGAACGGGTCACGGTGACCGGATATGTGGATGCCCCGACGTTCCGCCGCTACATCGCCGCCTGCGACGTCGCGGTTAACCTCCGTTACCCCTCGGCCGGGGAAACCTCAGGCGCCGTCATCCGCCTGTTTGGAAGCGGAAAAGCGGTCCTTGTGTCGAACGTACAGCCGTTCGCCGAGTGGCCCGATTCCGTCTGCCTCAAGGTGGACGTCGGTCCGGACGAGGAGGGAATGCTCCGCTTCTACCTGCGGAAGCTTCTCGCCAACCCCGCCTTACGCCAGGTGTTCGGCGAAAACGCCCGCCGGTACGTCCAAACGTACCACGCGCCGGAACGGGCCGCCGAGGCCTACCGGCGGGCTATCGAGCATATCCTTGCGCACGGATAGCGCGCTCAGGCCTCCGCCCAGTGGACACGGAAAACGGGTCGGCTCTCGCCCACGATCTGCCCCACGTGGTTGCGCACCGGGCCAAAGTCGTGCGCCGCCAGCAACGCCCGCTCTTCCGGCCTCAGGAAGCCAAGCTGCGAAAGGAGCTCCAGCAACGCCGGACCGATCGCGCGGTCGCCGCCACTGCCGTCCTCCATTTTCAGCACCACCCCAACCCCTCGGCCGTGCGGGGAAAGCGCCGCCTCGACCCCCACGGCCACCAGCCCTTCCGCCCCTCCCTTCGCCGCGAGCTTCCCCTGGGCCGCCGGCATAAGGGCCTCCCCCAGACACCCCTCGCCCGAGACCATGCCCGGATGCGCCCGCATCGCCGCGGTCACCCGCTCACAGGCCCTGGCACGGTCCGCGCGCAGGTCCGCGGGGTCGATGAGCCGCGCATAAGCGAGCGCCATAGCCCTTAGCGGCAACCCATAGACCGGCACACCGCACCCGTCGATGCCGATAACGGGGTCCGCGACCCCGGTCATCTCGCGGATCACCTGCAAGATCCGCTGCTGCACCGGATGGCGCAGCTCCGGGTAGGTGTCGACCGGATGGCCCCCGGCCACTGCCATGGCGAGCATCGCCGCGTGTTTCCCCGAACAGTTGTTGTGCAGGGGTCCGGGCTCCCTTCCCAGCAAGCGAAGGCGTAGATACGCCGCTTCGTTCTCTGGAGGGTGCACACCGCACCGCAGCGCCCGCTCGTCCAGCCCGAGACGCGCCAGGATGCGGGCCACCGCCCGCACGTGGCGCTCCTCGCCCGTGTGGGAGGCTACCATCACGGCGAGCTCTTCGTCCGTGAAGCCAAAACGCTCGTCGAGCCGATCTTCCAGCAGGGGAAGAAGCTGGAGCGGTTTTGCGGAACTGCGCATGAAACAGACGTGATCGGGATCGCCCAGCCAGGCCAGCAACCGGCCGGCCGCATCCACAACCGCCGCATGTCCCCGGTGCACCGCCTCCACCAGCGGCCCCCGGGTCAACTCGACCAGGACCTCAGCGTCCATTCGTCGCCTCCTCGCGATATCGCGCCGATTCTAGCGCACAGAGCCGGTTCTGGCAAACGCGCTCCAGTTTCCAACGAACTATCCCATGGTGGCGAGCCGAGCACCGCGATTTTCGTTCGAAGGAGGCCGGGTACACGGGCTTGTACGCTCGGCATAAGCCCGTTCTTGCTTTGTTGGAAACTGGAGCAAACGCGGCTTTGACAGCACCGGCCGGCGCTGGTATACTGGGGCGCTAGCGCGCTTCCAAATCGGCTGGGTTGCGGAGGTGGTGTATGAAGCCTGCGTATATCGTGCCGGATGGTACGCCAGCCAGTCCGGCTCGACGTAGGAGTTGCGGAGGTGGTGTATGAAGCCTGCGTATATCGTGGGCGGACTTGTGGTCCTGGCAGCCGTGGTGCTGGGGGCGGTGTCTTTCGTCAACAGCCTGACCCCCTACGTTTCCATTGCTGAGGCCCGCAGCGCGGGCCGCTCGGTGCAGGTGCACGGGTACTTGAAGGAGGACCTCGGATACGACGCGTCCGGGGCCTATCGCTTCATCCTCACGGACGACCAGGGAGACGAGATGCTCGTCGTCTACAAGGGTACCCGGCCGGCAAACTTTCAGCAGGCAAGCGGCTTTGTCGCCATCGGCCGGTACGACGCGCAGACCGACTCTTTCCAGGCGCGGAAACTGCTCGTGAAGTGCCCCTCCAAGTACCAGGAGCAGAGCGAGGAGTACCAGCGCCAGCGGGCTACGGAGGCGGTGCCTTGAGCACCGGGACGTTTCTCCTCGCCGGGAGCCTGCTTGCAGCGCTCGGCGGGATGGTCGCCTGCTACCGGGTCATCCGCGGGCAAAGCGAGGCGCTCTCATGGGCGCGCGGCCTGGCCTGGCTGGCGGGACTTGCGGCTCTGCTGGCCTCCCTCCTCCTCCTGGCTTTGATCCTCTTCCAGCGTTACGACATCGCCTATGTCTATCAGTACACCTCGCGGGACCTTTCGCTCCCCTTGCGTCTTTCGGCCTTCTGGGCCGGCCAGCAGGGGAGCTTTCTCCTCTGGCTGCTCTTTGCAGCGATCATCACCGTCCTGCAGATCCGGCACGCCCGGCAGTTCGAGCCGTACGTCCTCTTTTTCCTCCTGCTCGTGCAGGCCGGCCTGACCCTCTTTCTTCTCGTGGATAGCCCCTTCCGGCCCCTCGGCCGGCCCGCCGAGGACGGTTTCGGGCTGAACCCGCTGCTGCAGAACCCGTGGATGGTCTTCCACCCCCCGACCCTCTTCCTGGGTTACGCCGGGCTGGCCGTGCCCTTTGCCTACGCCCTCGCCGGCCTCTGGCGGCGCGATTACGATGCCTGGGTCGCGCCGGCTCTCCCCTGGACGCTCGGCGGCTGGTTTTTCTTAGGCCTGGGGATCGTGCTCGGCGGCTACTGGGCCTACGAGACGCTCGGCTGGGGCGGTTACTGGGGCTGGGACCTCGTGGAGAACAGCTCCCTCATCCCTTGGCTCACAGGCACCGCCCTCCTCCACGGCCTTTTGATCCAGCGCTACCGGGGACGATTGCGCCACGGGGTCTTTTTGCTCGCCCTCATCACCTTCCTGCTCGTCCTGTACGCGACCTACCTCACCCGCAGCGGCATCCTGAGCGAGATCTCGACCCATTCCTTCGTCGAAAGCCGGCTGAGCCCCTGGATGGTCGGCCTCCTGGGCGTGTGTGCGGCTGCCGGCGGGGGGCTCCTGGCTTCCCGCTGGAAGGACATCCCCCATTCGCCGGTATTCGCAGGGCCCCCGCGCGGGCCCCGCCTCGAGGGCGACCTGGAGGGCAGCGTGGGCCGCGCGCCCCGCAGCTGGCTTTCGCGCGACCTGACCTTCCTCCTCACCCTTGTGCTCCTGCTGCTGATGGCGACGCCCGTCTGGGTCGGGACGCTCGTGCCGATCTTCACCCGGTTGCGCGGTGCTACGGACGCGCTCGATACCGCCTTTTACCCGCGCACCACCGCGCCCACGCTCGCCCTGATGCTGGCGGTGCTTTGCGTCTGTCCCCTCCTGGGGTGGCAGGGAAGCGAAGGAAAACGGTTGCTTCGCTTTCTGAGCCTCCCCGCTTCCGGGGCCGTGCTGGCCGTCGCGATCGGTGTTCTCCTCGGCGCGCGGCAGCCCTTTTCCCTCCTCTTCATCCTGCTGGCCGCCTTCGCTCTGGCTTCGAACGTGGCGATGATCGTGCGCACCGCTCGCGGTGGTTTCCTCCGCCTGGGCGGCTACCTCGCCCACGTCGGCCTGGGGCTGGCCGTGGTCGGCATCGTCGTCTCTTCGGTCTACAGCGTGGACGGCCCACGGCTGGCGCTGGCCGAAGGGCAGCCCCAGGAGGCCCTCGGATACCGCTTTACCTTCGTCGGCTGGCAGGAATCGCCGGGCCGGCGCCCGGCACTGCGCCTGGAGGTCGAGCGGGGCGAACGGCGCTTCATCGCGCTTCCGGAGCTCTTTGTCAACCCGCAGGACGGATCGCTCGTGGCCACTCCTCACGTACAGCGAGGATGGGCCTACGATCTGTACATCGCCGCGGAGGGCTACACGTCTCCCGCCCAGGCGGAGGAAGCGCTCCTGGTCGAGGGAGAACCCACCGCGGTAGGCCCTTACACGATGACGCTGCGCGCCCTCGAGCGCCTGGGCTCTCGGACCCGGGCGACGCTGGAGTACGCCGGCCCCAATGGCACCCTGACGGTCACCTCTGACCTCTCGGAGACGCTCGGAGCGGCAGAGCTCCCCGGGGGAGAGAAACTCGTTCTCGAGGATGCTTTCGTGCTGATTTCGCTCCAGAAGGGTACCCCTGTGCAGGCCGGGCCCTATACCATCACGCTCGAGCGTTTCGCCACCATGCACGATGCCTCCGGCGGCGTGGAAGCGGGAGCGGTCGTCTCCTTTGCGACCGCGGACGGCACAACAGTCATTACGCCCACCCTGCAGGTGGGATCGAACGGCCAAACAACTTCCCCGCCCGCGGAGCTCGCCCCAGGCATCGAGGTGCGTCTGCTCCACATCGCCGTGGAAGAGGCGAGCGCCTGGCTCGAGGTGAGCGGCGTGGCCCTTCCCCCGTGGCCCGATGCGGTGTGGGTGCGGTTGGAGCCGGCAGAGGGCCAGGTAGGAACAGCTCAGGTACACGTGAGCCTCAAGCCGGGGATGAGCTTGCTGTGGGCCGGTACCACGCTGCTGCTCATCGGCACAGCGGTGGCGATCGTGCGCCGTACCCTGCCATCGGGGAGCGGGCGCCGGGCATAAGCGGGCCGCCTGCAGGGGAAAGCGCGGCGATGGGGGCGCTACCGTGGGAACGAACGGGCAGGTGAGGCAACCGACCGCCGACATCCCAGCCCGGGGCAGGATCCGCAGCTCCTTGGTATCGCTTATCCTGCTCGCCATCCTGCTGCTGGCGGCAGCGTTCCGCCTGACGAACACCCGCTGGGACGAAGGGCTCGCGCTCCACCCGGACGAACGCTTCCTCACCATGGTGGAGACAAGCATCGCCTTCCCTGAGCCGTGCCGTGCCTTCATCCCCCACCTCAAAGGCAAGGCTTCGACTCCCGGCGATCTGCGCGCCTGCCTTTCGGCGTACCTGGATAGCACCCAGTCCCCGCTCAACCCCCGGAACCAGGGCCACTCCCTGTGGGTGTACGGCACACTCCCGATCCTCATCCTGCGTACCATCACCGAGGCCGCCGGGATCGCCGAGTTCAGCCGCGTGACCGAGGCCGGCCGCGTCCTTTCTGCCCTGGCCGACCTGGCGACGGTGGCCCTTCTTTTCTTCCTCGGACGGCGCCTCTACGGCACCCGGGTCGGGCTCCTGGCATCGCTCCTCCTGGCCTTGAGCGTGCTGAACATCCAGAACGCCCACTTTTTCACCGTAGACACCTTTGTCTCCCTGACCACGCTCCTGTGCGTCTGGTTCGCCGCCCGGGTCGCGGAACCCGACCGGAATGCGGTGTTTTTCCTCCTGCCCCTGGGAGCGGCCTTCGGGGCCGCGGTGGCCTGCAAGGTGAACTCGGCGCTCTTTGTGCTGATCATCCTGCTCGCCGCCGGCCTGCACGTCTGGGGCCGGATGGAAAAGGAAGGGGAGGAAACGTTCTGGCCAGAGGCGCGTCGCACCGCGCTCGGCCTGCTCGCCGCCGGGCTGATCGCGTTTGCGGTGTTCCGTTTCGCGCAGCCGGACGCCTTCACCGGCCCGGGCATCCTGGATATCCGCCCCGAACCGCGCTTTCTGGACAACCTGCGCACCGTGCGGGGGCTGATCAGCGGGGAGATCGATTACCCCCCGAGCCACCAGTGGACGAACCGCACACCGCTGTGGTTCCCCTGGAAGAACATGGTGCTCTGGGGGATGGGCCTGCCGCTGGGGCTTGCGGGCTGGGCCGGCATGGTGCTTGCCGGCTGGCAACTGTTCCGCAAGCGGGACCTCCGGCCGGCCGTTCCCTGGGCCTGGACGGCCTTCTTTTTCCTCTACCAGGGGGTGCAGTTCGTCAAGACGATGCGCTACTTCCTCCCCCTGTACCCTCTCCTGTGCCTCTTTGCCGCCTACCTGCTCGTGGGACTGTGGGAGCGCGCCCGGGCGCGCGAAACGCGGCCCGGACGACGCACGGCGCTCGCGGGAGGTCTGCTCGCGCTGGTTGTGCTCGGGACGTTCCTCTGGGCGTGCGCTTTCATCCAGATCTACCTGCGCCCGGTAACGCGCGCCACCGCCTCGCGCTGGATCTACACGAACCTCCCCACCGATCAGGGGGCGTTTCTCCTCCTCAGCGACGGACGGCGCGTGCCCGTCCCGATTCCCAACGCCCAGACCTATTCGCCCGTAGGCCCGGTGACCCGTACGCCCTTTGTTCTGGAAAGCCGGGCCACCGTCACCGGGGTCACGATCGCCCATCTGGAAGACGTCGCCCGCCGGCCCGGGGAAGAGGTGCTCGATGTGGCGATCAGCGCCGATCCCGAGGGAAACCAGGTGCTCGCGCGTGCAAGGATCACGGGCGACTTTCGCGATCCGGACCCTGAACTGGGCGAGTCGCCGGGGGACTATACCCGCGTTGCAGGCGATGCGGCACCGGCCACGGCCCCCTGGACGCCCATCACGCTGGAAGGCAACCGGACCTACTACCTTCAGCTGCAAGCGCTGTACGGGACGCTACGCACCTGGTCCACCGCGATCGCGAACGAGGAATGGGACGACCCGATCCCGATGGGCGTCGATGGGAAGAACGGGTGGGCCATCTACCGTGGCATCATGCTCACCCCCTACGCCGAGGATACCCCGGAGAAGGTGGAGCGGCTGCTGCACCAGATCGCGAACGTGGACTATATCTGCCTGACAAGCAACCGCCTGTACGCCTCCATCCCGCGCCTGCCGATGCGCTACCCGGCGACCACCCGCTACTACCGCGCGCTCTTTGACGGGTCGCTCGGTTACGAGCGGGTGGCGACCTTCACCTCCTATCCCACGCTCTTCGGCTGGGGCGGGCGCTTCGGCATCCCCATCCCGGACGACGCCGCGGAAGAGGTGTTCAGCGTTTACGACCACCCGAAGGTGATTATCTTCCGCCGCACGGAGGCGTTCGACATCGAGCGCGCGCGGAACCTCCTGACCGCAGGCGTGGACTGGGAAAACATTGCCCGCATCCTCCCCCGCGATGTGCCGCGCTACCGCGACCTGATGCTCACGGAAGAGGAATGGGAGGTGCAGCGCCAGGGAGGCACGTGGAGCACGATCTTTGACCGGAACGGGTGGACGAACCGCGTGCCGCTCCTCGTCTGGTTGCTCCTCGCCGAGGGGCTTGGCTGGATAGCCTTCCCGCTGGCGCAGTTCCTCCTCGGCCGGCTCGCGGACGGCGGCTTCTTGCCCGCCAAAGCGCTGGGCGTGCTCCTCCTGGGGTACGGCTCGTGGCTCCTCGCCGCAACGAAAGCCCTGCCCTACACGCGCGGGACGATCGCGCTTGTGTTCCTGCTGTTGCTCCTCGTGGGAGGGGTTGTAGGGTGGAAGAGACGGTCGGAACTGGGAGCGCTCCTGCGCGCCCGGTACCGGCTGCTCCTCGTGGAGGAGGCCGTTTTCCTGGGGGGCTTTTTCCTTTTCCTCCTGATCCGTCTGGGCAATCCCGAGCTCTGGCACCCATGGTTCGGCGGCGAAAAACCGATGGACCTGGCCTACCTGAACGCGATCGTGCGGAGTACGACCTTCCCGCCGTACGATCCATGGTTTGCCGGCGGCTACCTGAACTACTACTACTTCGGCCACGTGCTCGTGGCGACCCTGATCAAGTTGACGGGCATCGTCCCCTCGGTTGCCTACAACCTGGCGTTGCCGCTGCTGTACGGGCTCACCTGCGGGGGGGCATTCTCCGTCGTGTACCACCTCGCCGCCCGCAAAGAACACGAAGCCTGGGACCGCCGTGCGCTCCCGGCAGCGCTCGCGGGGGTGGCGTTCGTGGCCCTCCTGGGCAACCTGGGCGAGTATATGCTGATCCTGAAGAAACTGGGGGAGGTGAGCGGGCTCGATTTCCGGAGCAACATCCCCGGGCTGGCGAGCCTGGTGCGCGCAGTGGCCGGCCTGCCGCGGGCGTTGCGCGAGGGCCTGCCGGTGGGCATCGGCTCCTGGTACTGGGACGCCTCGCGCGTCATGCCGCGCGGCGAGATCAACGAGTTCCCCTTCTTCACCTTCCTTTACGCCGACCTCCACGCGCACCTCATCGCACTTCCTTACACCTTGCTTGTCCTGACGCAGATCGTGGCGCTCCTCCGTGGGCAGGACGAGGAGGACCGCACCCTGCTTCCGCTCCTCCCGGCCCCGTGGGCGCTCCTGGGCCTCGCACTGGTGCTCGGGGCGCTACGCTGCGCGAACTCCTGGGATTTCCCCACCTACTTCCTCCTCGCTGTGCTCGGGTGGGCGGTCGCGCTGCACGCGCGCCGCAGGAGGCTGGACGGGGGCTGGCTGCTTGGTACCGGGCTCACCGCAGCGCTCCTCTGGCCGCTCAGTTCCTTCCTCTTCCGTCCGTTCTGGCAGCGGTACGGCTCGTATTACACCAGTTTCGCCCCCTGGACGGGAGAAAGGAGCCAGGTGGGGGAGTTTGTCATCATCCACGGGCTCTTCCTCTTCGTGCTGGTGAGCTACCTCCTTACGGAAACGTTCGGGAAGAAGGCGCGCGAAGCCCCCCTGCGCGTGGCCCGGATGCTGGTGCGCTTCGGGTACCGGCCGGCCGATCTCGTGCGCCGGTTGCGGCGCTGCCGGGAAGGGACGACGGCCTGGGGGATGCTGTGGGGAGGTGCGCTCGCGCTTCTGGCTGTGGAGCTGTACATGCACCTGCCGGCGAAGACGCCTGCGGGGTCAAGCTTTTTCCTCCTGCGGCTGCGCGGCCAGCCGCTCGTCGGATGGCTGGTAGCACTGGCCCTGCTGGGGCTCATCCTGCTCCTCCGCCGGCGGCAGGAACCGCAAGAACGGCTCCTTGCGCTGCTGGTACTCGCGGGCCTGGGGATCGGCGCCGCAGTCGAACTGTGGGTGCTCCAGGGCGATGTCGGACGGATGAACACCGTCTTCAAGTTCTACCTTCAGGTGTGGGTGCTCTGGGCGGTCGCCTCGGCCGCAGCGCTTCCGCGCCTGTGGAAAACGACGGATCGCTGGCGCCCCTGGGTGCGGACGGTGTGGCGGGGAGCGTTGTACCTCCTGGTGGGTCTGTGTGCGCTTTACCCGTTCCTCGCCACCCAGGCGAAGGTACGCGACCGCTTCCCTGCGGTCGCCTCGTCCACCACAGAAAGCCCGTGCCGTTACCTCGAGTCAGCGGCGCATCGAGGGCTGACACTGGACGGGGACGCGTTCATGGAACACGCCGTCTACTGCGACGACGAGCGGCCGATCGTGCTCGCTGAGGATGCCGGGGCGATCCGCTGGCTGCAGGAAAACGTGTCCGGCTCGCCGGTGGTGCTGGAAGGAAACACCTACCTCTACCGGTGGGGCTCGCGCATCTCCATCCACACCGGGCTGCCCACGGTGATCGGCTGGGACTGGCACCAGAAGCAGCAGCGGGCGGTGCTCGCATCCGACGTGGTCGACCGCCGGCTCGCGGACGTGCGCGCCCTGTACAGCGACCCGGACATCGAACGCACGCTGGAACTCCTGCGGCGCTACCGCATCTCCTACATCGTCGTGGGCCGGCTGGAGCAGCTCTACTACCCGGCCACAGGGCTGGCCAAGTTCGAACGCATGGAAGGGCGCTACCTGGAGCGGGTGTACCCGCAGGCCGAAGAAGCGGGCACGGTGATCTACCGCGTGCTGCCCGCGGTGTGGGACACCCAGGAGTAGGCCGATGATCGGGCAACGGGTGTACCGGATCCTGGCGCTCCTTTCGGCCCTGGCGCTGGCCTACCTGGGCATCGGCCTGGGGGAAGAAGGAGAATGGCGCCTGTACCTGGCGGCGTGCGGGATCGCGCTGCTCCTCGCGCTGTGGCCAGGCCGGCGTGCGCCCTGGCAGATCGCTCTGGGTCTTTCCCTGCTGGGCTTCCTGGGGATCGCCCTTTTCCCTTGGACGGTGGGCGAGGGACTGCGCGAACTGCTCGGTAGCGTGGCTCCGGCAACCGGCGCCGTGCTGTTGCTCACGCTCTTTGCCCTCCTGTGGCCCGGACCCGCAGAGCCGGAAGAAACCGCCCTTGGCGCCAACGTGCGCCGCCTGGGGACGCTGCTCCTGGTTGCCTTTTTCCTGATCGGCGCGCAGTTGCTGCACCTGCAGGTCGTGGCGGCCGAAGCGGTGCGTACACGCGTGGCACACCTTTCCTCGGGAGAAGTCGTCGCCGACCCGCGGCCGGTGCTCGAAGAACGGCGCGTGCAGCGCGGACGCATGTTCGACCGCAACGGGACGCTGCTCGCTACCACCGAAGTCACTCCGGGCGGATGGGCGCGCCGGCGCTACCTGCGCGCTGACCTGGGGCACATCGTCGGCTTTTACAACCCGCTCTACGGCAGCGCCGGCCTCGAGGCAACCTACGACGATGTGCTCGCTGGGCGCGGAGGGGGCGACCCCTGGGAAGCGTTCCTGGACGAACTCCTCCATCGCCCCCGGCGGGGGAACGACCTGTACCTCACGCTCGATACCGACCTCCAGCAGGCAGCCGAGGAGGCGCTGGGAGAACGCCCGGGGGCCGTGGTGCTGCTCGATGTGCGCAGCGGCGCGATCCTCGCGATGGTCTCCTACCCGCGCTTCGACCCGCACCCGCTCCTCTTCGACCCCGAGGCCGAGGACTGGGCACAGGAGCAGCAGCGCGTGGCCGCCTACTGGCAGCGGCTGAGCATCTCCACGACCGCCCCGCTCCTGAACCGGGCCACCCAGGGGTTGTATCCGCCCGGGTCGACCTTCAAGACGCTGACTGCGGCCGCAGCCCTCGAAAACGGGCTCGTCACGCCGGACACGGTTGTCCCCTGCCCGGACGAGTTTTTCGTCACGGGGCACCGCATCGTCAACTTTATGGAGGGACTTGGAGCGCTGATGGTGCGGCAGGACCTGGTCGAGGACTATGTCTACTCCTGCAACACCGCTTACGCCCAGGTCGGGCTGCTCGTAGGAGCCGAACGCTACAGCGAGATGGCGATGCGCTTCGGGCTGACGTTTGCGGACAATCCGCCGCCGGAGCCGCTCCTCAGGGAACTACCGACAGTACCGAGCACGATCGCCCGCAGCCGCTCCTTCCTCGACCGCGAAACCGGCCTGGCGGACACCGCCTACGGGCAGGGGGAGCTGCAGGTTACACCGCTGCAGGCGGCGGTCGTCGTGGCCACGGTGGCAAACGACGGGCTGATGATGCGGCCCTACCTCGTGGAACGCATCGTCGACCCGGCCGGCCGCGTGCTCTACCAGGCCCAGCCGACACCCCTCGCCGTGCCGATCGGTGTGCGCACGGCGCGGACGCTGCAACGGATGATGGTCGCGGTGGTGGACCACGGCGCGGGGCGCTGGTGGAAGCCGATCGAGGGGGTGCGGGCCGGGGGCAAGACCGGCTCGGCGGAGACGGGCGCGGGAGCTCCCCACGCCTGGTTCCTGGCCTTTGCACCGGCAGATGCCCCGCGGTATGCGGTGGCAGTCGTGGTGGAACACGGAGGCAGCGGCGCCGAGACCGCAGCCCCGATCGCGCGCGAGGTGCTGAACGCCGCACTACACCGCTAGGGCCGGACGGCGAAAAAGGCTGCGTCGCGCCGGATCAGCGCCTGAGGAGCCCGCACCGCACCCAACCCCCGCGCGCCCGGGACGGTGACCTCCACCTCGTAGAGGGAGAGGAAAGTCTCGGTCGTGATCTCCAGGAACTTGGCCAGGTCCACGGTGGTCGCCATGCGCGCCAGGCCGTCGAAGCGGAAGGGGCCGAGCAACACCGTGATGCGCTCCATCTTCCGGTTCGCCTCGGTGGGGTCGTAATCCGGCGGTTCGTCGGCCGGCGGGAGGAGATGGAAAGCGATCACCTGGGGCGTACGGATGTGCAGTTCGGGGAAGCGGAGCGGTTGCAACGCCTCTCCGGCGCGCAGGGGAAGGACGCGGGCATCGTACAGCGAGACATAGTCCGGGTTCAGGGTGCGCAGGTAGGTGCTCACCCGCACGACGGCCTTGGTGACGATGTCCCCCCATGCCATCGCCTGCGGGGTGTAAACCATGGCCGGGGTGGCCTTCTCGTCGGGGGAAAGGGTGTACGGCTTTCGCTTTTCCGCCATCGGTTTCTCCTGTGCCCCTGGCCGAGGGCCGGGGCCTGCCTAGCTGCTCAGGTGACAGGTGTCGTTCAACAGCAGCACCTCTCCTACCCCAGCCTGGTAGCGAGCGAGGTTCACGCAGGCGTTGTCCTGGCCGAGGCGCGCATAGAAGGCTAGCGGAAGGTCCAGGAGGGTCGCCAGGAGCACCCGGTTCACGAGCTGATGGCTCACGAGGGCCACGGTCTGGCCGGCGTGGCGCTGCTCCAGTTCGTCCAGCAGGCGGCGCAACCGTTCCTGGAGCCTGGGGAGGGAATCGCCGCCGGGGAAGGTGAGCGCGTGGGGTGCCGAAAGCCACAGGCGGAAGCGCTCCGGGTCGGACGCCGCGACCTCTTCCGGGGTACGCCCGGTCCATTCCCCATAGTCCACGTCGAGCAGCGCCGCGTGGGGCTGCACGGGGAGGCCGTAGCGCGTGGCGATGGGCGTCGCCGTCTGCACGGCGCGCTGCAAAGGACTTGAGTAGATCGCGGACAGGGCCGGCCATCGTGCAAAGACGGCACGCGCCGCGGCTTCGGCCTGCTGCAGCCCTACCTCGTCGAGCGGCAGGTCCATCCGTCCGCGAAAGCGCACCTCGCGGTTCCAGGCCGTGCGGCCGTGGCGCACGATCACCAGATCTACGCCCACGGCAACCCTCCGGAGGCGAGCGCCAGGAACAGGAAAACGATGTAGCCCACGCAACAGAGCAGGGGCACGGCACCGATCACGATACCCAGGATGCTGAAAGTCCGCCCGAGGCGTGTGGGACGGACCCGCTCCCGCGAAAGGCCCACGATGCCCAGGATCAGCCCGACGAGCGCGCCGAGTTCGCCCAGAAAGCAGCAACCGCTGCCTGCGTAGAGCAGGGGATGCTCCTGGATGTACCGCTGGAGGAACTCCTGCGACCGCAGGTCCTCCGGGGTCAGCCCGGTGGCGTACACGAGGACGATGCCCACGAACAGAAGCACGCCCAGGACGCTTGCGAGGCCCAGGAGGAAGCTCGCCCATGCAAGGCCGCTTGCCGTCGGGAGCGGGGCGTGCTCGGGGACGACCGGAGATGGAGCCTGGACAGGTGAGGGGAGCGGGCTTCCGCAGGAGGGACAAACGAGAGCTCCTTCGGGGTACGGTTGGCCGCAGTTGGGGCAGTACATCGTCGACCTCCAGTTCTTGTGACTTGCGCCCCGGTACGACAGGAGCATTATAGCACGGCGCCGGAGGCGCGGCAAGGTTGACCGGGCTCAAGGCTTCGGGTAAAATGGGGCACCGGCAAGCCGTGGGCAGGCAATGGAAGCCGTGCCCTTTCCCTGGATGACGGAGATGTCGACGAAAGAGACTTTGTCCGAACCGTTCCCCCGCGGCGTCCTTCCCGATGAGGCACAGGTACTGGCCTGCATCCGCTGCGGCCTCTGTTCCGCCGTCTGCCCGGTCTACCAGCAGACGCTGCTGGAGACAGATGCGCCGCGAGGCCGCATCGCCCTGGTGCGGGCGGTGCTGGAGGGGCGCCTGGAGCCCAGCCCCCGTTTCAAGCGCATCGTGTACGAGTGCCTCTACTGCCAGGCGTGTACTACCCTGTGCCCGTCCGGGGTGCGTACGGACCTCCTTATGATGGCCGCGCGGGCCTACCTGATGGAGCGCGAAGGGGAAAACCCTCTCCGCCGGTTCCTCTTCCGGTGGTTGCTCCCCCACCCGGAGCGCGTGGAGGCGGCTACGGAACCGCTCCGCTGGTACGAACGGCTGGGGGTGCGACGGCTCGTGGAGGGACTGCACCTGGAGCGGGTGCTGCCCCGGCGCCTCCGGGAGATGATGTGGCTCCTCCCCCCCATCCCCCGCCGGCCTCAGCGGCGGCTCCTCCCGGAGGTCACACCGGCCCAGGGGGAAACGCGGCACCGCGTGGGCTACTTCCTCGGCTGTGCGCAGGACGTGATGTTCGCCTCCGCAAGCGAGGCGACGGTGCGCGTGCTTGCGCGTAACGGATGCGAGGTGTACACGCCCCGCGTGTCATGCTGCGGTATGCCGCACCTCGGATATGGAGAGCTCGAAGCAGCCAAGGAGCTCGCCCGCCGGAACATCCTGGCCTTCGAACGAGAAGGGCTGGAAGCGATCGTGACGGACTGCGCCTCCTGCGGCTCCATGCTCCGCGAGTATGCGACGCTGCTTTCCGGCGATCCGGAGTGGGCCGCGCGCGCGGCCGCCTTCAGCGCGCGGGTGCGCGACATCAGCGCGTATCTGGTGGAAATCGGCTACGAGCGCCCGCAGGGAAAGGTCGAACTGCGGGTGACCTACCACGATCCATGCCACCTCGTGCGCGGGCAGGGCGTTTCCCGGCAGCCCCGGGAGATCCTCCGCTCCATCCCCGGGCTGGAGTTTGTGGAGATGGCCGAGGCAGACTGGTGCTGCGGGAACGCAGGGAGCCACGCGATCACGGATCCCAACGGCTCGGGAGAGATCCTCGAGCGCAAGATGGCGAATGTTGCGCGCACCCGGGCCCAGGTGGTGGCAAGCGGATGCCCCGGCTGCCAGCTGCAGCTGTGGCGGGGCGTCCGCCGCTGGAAATTGCCCATGCGCGTCGTGCACCCGATCGAGCTGCTGGACCTTTCCTACCGGCGCTCGTGAGTAGAACATACGACGCAGCCGTGCCCTTGCTCACGACCCGCGTCACGCCAGCGGCCGGCTAACCCCATCCGCCGGCGCGCGCCCTGTGAATTTTCTTCGATCGGGCACCTTCTTGCCCGCCGGGAAGGCTAGGGTAGCGGGCGCCTTTTTCGCCGACCTTCAGTGCCCTTCTACCACTCTAGCGCAGGACGCTTCACCTTCTACGGACTCTCCACGGCTGCCCGAAACTGGAGATGATGGCCGCCCAGCAGGCGGTGGGATATCGCCGACTGGAAGTTGGCTCGGCCAGGCCGCGGCTGTCCACCGGGGTAACCCGGCGGACGGCGACTGGTAGCCAGTTGTCCAGCAAAGTCCCCCTGAGCAGGCCGACTTAGGTGTGAGGTCTCCAGTTTCCAGCGAACTGTCCCATGGTAGCGAGCCGAGCACAGCGATTTTCCTTCGAAGAGGGCTGGGTAGGCGAGGGCAATGCCCTTGCCGACCCGGGCCAGTGGGGGCAAGTCCGAAGGACGGCGGCTACGGTCGCGAGCCTCAAATGGTCACAGGTTTTGGCAAGTCCATTTTCACTTTCACTTGACCGCTCGCGCCGCCGGGTGTATCATAAGGCGCGCTTGTGGGAAGCGGGCGCAGAACACGAAAAGGAGACCATATGGGCAAGATCCGTGTCGCGATCATCGGCGTCGGCAACTGTGCCTCGGCCCTCGTTCAGGGCGTCT
>JBDOIE010000243.1:0-10105 GCA_041082245.1 Chloroflexia bacterium | reverse complement strand
CGCGGCCGGCGGCCAGGGCCCGCCCGGGTAGGTTCAGAACCTACCCGTTCTGGACTGATGGCCGAAATCGCGCGCGCGGCCGGCGGCCAGGGCCCGTACGGGTAGGTTCAGAACCTACCCGTACGGGCCCTGGCCGCTGGACGTAGCCGGGCCCCGTGGCCGGGTCGGGTCCACGACTCGCCCCTACGTGCGGGCGTGGATGGCCTCGCCGTAGGCAGCGGCTTTCGCCGCCTCCATCAGTGCCTCGGAGAGCGTGGGGTGCGCGTGTACGGCCTCGGCGAGGTCTTTCACCTTCAGGCGGGCCTGTACGGCGACCGTAGCCTCGCCGACCAGTTCGCTCGCGTACGGGCCGAGGATGTGGATCCCCAGCACCGTCCCCTCTTCGGGATCGTACACCAGACGCACCTGGCCGGCCGTTTCTCCGAGGGTGTGCGCTCGGCCGTTGGCGGTGAAAGGGAAGCGTGCCTCGGCGACCGGCCGGCCGGCAGCGCGGGCCTGATCTGCCGTCCAACCCACCCCCGCGATCTCCGGCCATGTGTAGACGGCGTAAGGGATGGCGTGCTCGTCGACCGTCCGCTGCCCCCCTAAAGCGTTCTCCGCGGCCACTTCGCCGTGGTAGGAGGCACGGTGCGCCAGGAGCGCGCCTCCGGTGCAATCCCCGATGGCCCACACCCCTGCAACGCTTGTCTCCAGCCGCTCGTTCACCGCGATAGCGCGTCCCTGGCGCGCGATCCCAAGGCGCTGTAGATCCAGCCCTCCATCCGATGGACGGCGACCGGTCGCCACGAGTACCCGCTCCCCCCAGGCTGTCTCCACACCCTTTTTCCCTTCGTACACCACGCCCAGCCGGCCATCCTCTCCCTGGCGGATCTCCGTCACCCGGGCTCCCGTCTGTAGGGCGATCCCCTGCTGCCGGACGACGGCCGCAAACCGCCGGGCGAGGTCCGGTTCCACCGGAGGCAGGATGTTCGGCAGCATCTCGAGCACAGTCACCTGCGCTCCCAGCCACCGGAACAGCACCGCCATTTCCATCCCGATCACGCCCGCTCCGATCACCACCAGCGATTCCGGTAGGTCGGGGAGCGCCAGGAGGTCGCGCGAGTCAAGCACGCCTGGGAGATCGGCTCCAGGGACCGGCAAAGGCGAAGGCTCGGAGCCGGTCGCGAGGATGACCCGGCCGACGTGGAGCACGGCCGTTTCCCCGCTCGGGGAAAGGACGTGCACCGTGCGTGGGTCCTCCAGGTGGGCCGTGCCGGCAAAGAGCGCGACCCGATGGTCCCGCAGCAGCCGCTCGACGCCCGAGACGAGCGTTTCCACCACCTCGGCCTTGCGCTGCTGGATCCGGCCCCAGTCCGGCCGTGCGCTCTCGCAGCCGAGGATGCCGAAGCGCTCCGCTTCGCGCGCCGCATGCAGCCGTTCAGCGGAAGCGATGAGCGCCTTGGTGGGAATACAGCCGTGGTTCAGGCACACCCCGCCCACGCGCTCCCGTTCCACAAGGGCCACGCGGCCGCCTAGCTGGGCGGCGCGGATGGCGGCGACATATCCTCCGGGTCCTCCGCCGATGATGGCCAGATCGTATGGTTCCTCCACCGGTACCTCCTTTGGGGAATGCGACGCCTGTGCGGCCATTGTACCCGAGGGCCGGGTTCAAGGCAACCGACCTATGGGGGCGTGACCGTCCGCTACACGATGGCGGTGAGTTGGATCGTCATGCCGGCAGAAAAATGGGGTACCCATGCCCCCTCTCGGCCTCCACCGGCGGACCGCTATTCGGGCACTGGACGATTAGGTCGAACTGCCACCCGTGCACGAATCGCTCGCAAGCCTGGACGCATGCCCTACTTGGCCGGCTCCGGAACCTCCAGGTAAAGGAGCTCGGTGTCGTCGTCGTAGCCGAAGAGCTCGCCGTAGCGGCCCCAGGCGATCGCCAGGTCGATCTGTCGCTCCGCTTCCTCGGGGGTAAATTCCCACTCCAGCACGTCCTGGAAGAACTGGCGAGGCACGCGGTGGTCCGGGGCCGAGCGCAAGCCTTTCAGGATCCAGCGGATGAGCGGTACGCGCCGCGAGCGGGAAGCAAAGATCTCCTTGCGCGCCAGGATGCTCGCTTCGGCGAACGTCTCGCCCAGAGGTGTGAGGCAGACATCGCCCTGGTCCACGTGCACAAAATCCAGGATCTCGCCCGCCTCGACCACCGGCAGCAGATCGTCGATCTCCATGCGCAGGTCGTCCGCCAGGCGGTAGAGGTCTTCCCGGTTGCCCCGCTCTTCGTCCAGGTGCTCGAGGAGGCCGGCGAGAGCGCTGATGGGGGCGAGGGGCAGCGCACGGGTCTTGCCCGGTTCCCCGGGGGCTGAACCCAGCTCGACGGCCGGGGCCTGCGTCTCGCCGGCGACCGCCGCGTACACCCGGTCGACCATCGCCAGGAACTCCTCGCTCTTGCGCTGCCGGGGATGGGAGAGCGTCACGGGCACTTCAGCCGCAATCCGCCCTGGGCGCGTGTCCATGACCACGATGCGGTCCGCCAGGAAGACGGCTTCCTCGATGTTATGGGTCACCAGGATGATTGCCTGGGTGGGGATCTGGCCGCTCGTCCACAGTTCCAGGAGCTCGCCGCGCAGGGCATCGGCGCTCAGCACGTCCAGCGCGGAGAACGGCTCGTCCAGGCACAGGAGCTCGGGCTCCACCGCCATTGCCCGGGCGAATCCGACCTTCTGGCGCATCCCGCCGGAGAGTTCCCGCGGGTAAGCGTTCTCGAACCCGTCCAGGCCCACGCGGTCCAGGAGGCTCAACGCCCGCTCGCGGCGCTCCGGCAGGGGAACGCCCCGGGCCCTCAGCGCGACCTCCACGTTTTCGATCACCGTAAGCCAGGGAAAGAGGGCAAAGGTCTGGAACACGATCGTCGCGTGGGGGTTGACACCGCGGAGCGGCCGGCCGCGGTAGAGCACCTCGCCTTCGGTCGGCACATTGAGCCCGGTAATGATGCGGAGCAGGGTGCTCTTTCCGCAGCCGGACGGGCCCAGGAGGGCCACGAACTCGCCCCGACGCACCACCAGGTTGATCCCGTCCACCGCGACGATGCTCCGCGGGCCTCGGCCGTAGACCTGGCGCACGTTTCGCAGCTCCATCAAGACGTTGTTTTCGGCCATGGCGATCCCTCACACACGCGAGTCATTGCAGGCGGTACTGCTCTTCCGCGCGCCGGTAGAGCCTCCGCCAGAACAGGCGGTTCACCAGCACGACGGCGAGGATCATCGTCAGGGTCGCGGCCAGGAGCAGGGGGTAGTCCCCGGCCGCGGTAGCGCGCGCGATCACCGCGCCCAGCCCCGTAACCGAGTGCGTACGGCCCCCGAACTCGACGTACTCGGCCACGATGCTCGCATTCCACGCCCCGCCGCTCGCGGTAATGAGCCCGGTGACAAGGTACGGGAAGATCCCCGGCAGAAGGAGGGTACGCCAGCGGCGCAGGCCGTGCAAGCCCAGCAGCCGGCTGGTAAAGTCCAGGTCCTGTGGGATGGCAGAGGCCCCCGCGATCGCGTTGAACAGGATGTACCACTGCGTGCCGGTCATCATCAACAGCAGCGCGCCCAGCTGGAGTCCCCCGGGCAGCCGCAGGAGGAAAAGGAGGAACACCGGAAAGAGCGCCGTTGCGGGGACCGAGGCGAGGATCTGGACGAGCGGCTGCAACACGGCCGCTACCCTCGGCCGGGTACCGATGAGGATTCCCACGGGCACCGTCCAGAGCGTGGCCAGACCTACCGCCGCGGTCACCCGGAGAAGGGTGGCGAGCAACCCCTTGCCGATCTCTTCCCAGGAGGCGGGCGGCACGTGGATAAGCCAGAGGACCGCGCGCCCCAGGCCGTACAGCAAGCCGGACGCGAGCAGGACACCGAACAGCACCCCGATCCATCGCCGGGAGGTCGGCGGGACCACGGGCTGGTCCGTGGCCGGCCGTCCGCCCAGGCGCATGTCCAGCCACTCGCCCAGAGGGCGGAGCACACGGGCCACAAAACGGTCGACGAGGCGCGAGCGCTGCAGCACGCTATAGAACCAGGAGGTGGCCGGCTCCTGCGATTCGACCATCTCCAGCTGGAAACGCTCTCCCCAGGCCAGAAGGGGCCGCCACACAAGCTGGTCCAGGAGCACGATGATCGCAACCAGCGTCCCGAGCCCCAGGAGCAACGCCCGGATGTCCCCGGACTGGGCGGCGGCCTGAAGGTAAGCCCCGAGCCCCGGCAAGCGAAAGTCCCGCCCCCCGACGACAAAGACTTCCGCCGCCATCAGGAAGAACCAGCCTCCTGCCCACGACATCACGCTGTTCCAGATCAGGCCCTGAGCAGCGAAGGGAAGTTCGAGCGTCCGAAAACGCAGCCAGGAGGAGAAGCGGAAGGTACGGCTAGCCTCGTCCAGGTCGGTCGGGATCGTCTCCAGCGCCTGGTAGAAGGAGAAGGTCAGGTTCCAGGCCTGGCTGGTAAAGATGAGCACGATGGCCGAGAGCTCCGCCGCTACCCTTCGGGGCAGGAAAGCGCTCAGGCTCAGCAGGACGACCGGCAGGAAGGAGAGGATGGGCACCGACTGGAGCACGTCGAGCAGCGGGATGAGCACCAGACGGGCCACAGGGCGGTAGGCTGCCAGGCGGGCGTAAACGAGACTGAAAGTGAGGGAGAGCAGGTATGCCGCGAGCATGCGGCCGGTCGAGAAGAGCGCGTATCCCGGAAGCGCCCGCGGGTCGAGCCGGATGGCCGGCCCGGGGACCACAAGCGGCACTCCGGTGGCGATGCGTACTCCCAGGTAGAGCAACACGCCCACCACCAGGAGCACGGCGGCATCGCCGACATCGAATACCGGTCCAGGGGGCAAGAACGGAGCAAAGCGCCGGCGTGCCCGCGGCATACGCTTCCTCCTCTGTCAGCAGCCACCGATGCACCGTGGCAGGGAAACCCTGCACGGTACAGCACACGACAGCAACAATTCTCAAACGAAGGACAACCGTCTGTGCTCTATCCGGGGGGAACGGGGAAAACGGGGGAAACACGGGGGTCAGCCAACAGTTCAATCCGCAGCTCCGGGCGAAAGCCCGCAGGGCGCCCCTGTTTTCCCTGTCCTCCCGCTACGTTGACAACCCTCGTCCATCGATCGATGCCTCCATGCCGCAGCCGATCCTGCAGCAAGCGGACATACTATATGCCAGAGCCGGCGATCTGTCAAACAGGCCCCGCAGGCGCGGTTGTGGTATAATGACGAAGAAGGCATATCGCGAGGGTTCTCGATGGAGCACCCCTTTGTCCATCTACATGTCCACACCGAGTACAGCGTCCTCGACGGCTTCTCCAAGGTGGACCCGCTGTGCGCGCGGGCGGCCGAGCTGGGGATGCCGGCGCTCGCGATCACGGACCACGGTGTCCTCTACGGGGCGATCGACTTTTACCACGCCTGCAAGCGTTACGACCTGCGGCCGATCATCGGGAGCGAGGTCTATGTGGCGCTGGACCGGCGCGACCGGCGCACCGCCGACGACAAGCACACCTACCATCTGGTGCTCCTCGCGCGCAACGCGACCGGGTACCGCAACCTGGTGCGTCTGACGACCGCCGCCCACCTGGAAGGGTTCTACTACAAGCCGCGCATC
This sequence comes from Chloroflexia bacterium, assembly GCA_041082245.1. Lineage (GTDB taxonomy): Bacteria > Chloroflexota > Chloroflexia > DTKN01 > DTKN01 > DAOTVY01. The sequence continues at coordinate 4,482 of JBDOIE010000243.1, read as the reverse complement.
GACCACGAGCTCCTCGAACAGTACCACGAGGGGCTGATCGCACTCTCGGCGTGCGGCCAGGGGGAGCCGGCCCGCCGGCTCCGCGACGGGGACCTGCGAGGAGCGCGCGCGGCCGCCGCATGGTATCGCGATCTTTTCGGGCCGGACGGTTACTTCATCGAGCTCCAGCGGCACCCCGGACTCCCCGAGCTCGAGGGGGTCAATCAGGACCTGGTGCGCATCGCGCGCGAATTGGGCATTCCCCTCGTCGCGACGAACGACCCCCACTACATCCTCCCCCAGGACGCCCAGGCCCACGACATCCTCCTCTGCCTGCAGATGAACAAGACGCTGAACGACCCCGACCGGCTGCGGATGTCGGACGACAGCTACTACCTGAAGAGCCCGGAGGAGATGTGGGATCTCTTCCGCGATTTTCCGGAAGCGCTGGAGAACACGCTCCGCGTGGCCGAGATGTGCGAACTCGAGCTCGAGTTCGGGCGGGTCGAGCTGCCCGAGTTCCCGCTTCCGGAGGGCCACACCCCGGAATCGTACCTGCGCGCGCTTTGCGAGGAAGGGCTCCGCAGGCGCTACGGGGGGAACCTGCGTCAGGAGCACTGGGACCGTTTGAACTACGAGCTCTCGGTCATCTCCGAGATGGGGTTTGCCCTGTACATCCTCATCGTCTGGGACTTTGTGAACTATGCCCGGCAGCAGCGGATCCCCTGTCAGCCCCGGGGGTCGGCGGCCGGTTCGATCGTGCTCTACTGCCTGGGGATCTCCGACGTCGATCCGGTGGCCCACCGTCTGGTCTTCGAGCGCTTCCTGAACCCCGAACGGCACGAGATGCCGGACATCGACATGGATTTCGCCGACAGCCGGCGCCAGGAAGTGATCGATTATGTAATCCGGCGCTATGGGCAGGAGCGCACGGCGCAGATCATCACCTTCGGCACCCTGGGGGCCAAACAGGCGCTGCGCGATGTGGGACGGGTTCTGGGGATGCCGCTGAGCACCGTGGATCGGGTGGCAAAACTCGTCCCTGCCGTCCCCCTGCACATTACGCTCGACCAGGCGCTGGAGCGCGTCCCGGAGCTGCGCCAACTGTACGAGAGCGAGCCGGCCATCCGGCAACTGGTGGACCTGGCGCGCAAGGTGGAAGGCCTGGTGCGCAACGTGGGTACCCACGCCTGCGGCATGGTCGTCGCGCGCCGGCCGCTCTCCGATATCGTGCCGCTCCAGCGTACGGTCAAGGACGAGAACGTCGTCATGGCCTGTTTCCCGATGAATACGCTGGGGGACATCGGCCTGCTCAAGATCGACATCCTGGGCCTGGCCAACCTGACGATCGTCGACGAGGCGCTCCGCTACATCCGCGAGACCACCGGTGAGGAAATCACGCTGGGCGATATCCCCCTGGACGATCCCGAGACCTTCCGCATGCTGGGCGAGGGCGGGACGGTCGGTGTCTTCCAGCTCGAGGGGTCCGGCATGACGCGTTACCTGCGCGAGCTGAAGCCGACCACCGTGCAGGACCTGATCGCGATGGTCGCCCTCTATCGCCCGGGCCCGATGGAGCAGATCCCGAAGTACATCGAGGGGAAACACAACCCGGAGAAGGTTTCCTATCTGCACCCCAGCCTGGAGCCGATCCTCCGGGAGACGTTCGGGGTGATCGTTTACCAGGAGCAGGTGCTCGAGATCCTGCAGAAGATGGCCGGCTATACCCTTGGCCGGGCCGACATCGTGCGTAAGGCGATCGGGAAAAAGAAGCGCGATCTGATGGATCGGGAGGAGCCCCGTTTCATCCAGGGATGCCTGGAAAACGGCCTCTCGGAGTCGCAGGCGCGCGCGCTCTGGGAGTTGATCCAGCCGTTTGCCGGCTATTCCTTCAATAAGGCACACGCGACCTGCTACGGGTTGCTCGCCTACCAGACGGCCTACCTGAAAGCGCACTACCCTACCGAGTACATGGCCGCGCTCTTGACCACCTATGCGGGCAACACGGACAAGGTGGCGCTTTCGATCGCCGAATGCTGGCGTATGGGGATCGCGGTGCTTCCGCCGGACATCAACCGTTCGGCGGAAGGCTTTACCATCGAGCGGCTGGCCCAGAAACCGGATGGGGTGCGGTACGACAAGGCGATCCGTTTCGGGCTGGGAGCGATCAAGAACGTCGGGAGCGGCGCCGTCCAAGCGATCCTGGCTGCCCGGGAGCGCGGAGGTCCGTTCCGCGACCTGGACGACTTCTGTGAGCGAGTGGACTACCACCAGCTGAACAGCCGGGTGATGGAAAGCCTGATCAAGGCGGGAGCTATGGATTGCCTGCCGGGCCGACGGGAGCAGTTGCTCGCGGACTATACGCGCGCGATGGCCGCCGGGCAGCAGTTGCAGAAGGCGCGGGAGGTCGGGCAACTGACCATGTTCGACCTGGTCGGGGAAGCGCCGGCCGCGGCGGTCGGACCCCACCCGCTTCCCGACGTGCCGCCGCAACCCAGGCGCACCCTGCTCGCCTGGGAAAAGGAGCTTCTGGGCGTCTACGTCTCCGAGCATCCGCTGGGCGAGTACCTGCGCCGCCTGCCGGAGGAGTTGCGGGCTTCGCTGACCAGCCTGGGGACGATCACCGAAGAACTCGTCGGCCAGAACGTGCAGATCGTGGGCCTGCTGGTGCGGGTGCGCCAGGTGCTGACGAAGGACGGCAAGACTATGGCGGTCGCGGAAGTGGAGGACCTGGATGGTTCGATGGAGGTGGTGGCCTTCCCGAAGGTGTTCGAGCAGACCCAGGGCCTCTGGATGCAGGACGCCGTGCTCCTGATCGAAGGTCGGGTCGACCAGCGTAACGACCGGCTCCAGATCGTCTGCACGGGGGCCAAAGCGCTGGAAGGCGCGCTCCTGGAGCAGGTACCGGCGTTCGCGCCCGAGTTGATCCCCTACGAAGAGGATCAGGAGCTGCGTGCGCCACCTCCGGAAGCGCTTCCGTACGAAGAGTTCCCCGCGGAGGAAGAAAGCGGGGATCACGTCGAGCTCGAGCCACCCGTTCCGCCCGCAACCGAACGGCGGGAGCGCCCGGTGGCACACGCTTCCCCACGCCGCGACAGGGCCTCCACGCGTCCCCGCGCCTCGGCTGCGCGTCCAGCGCCTGTGAGTCCCCGGCCTATGGCGAACGGGCCGCGTCCCAACGGCCGTCACGTCCTCATCCATCTCCCGTGTACGGACGAGCTGGAGCAGGACATCCTTCGTATGCAGGAATTGCACGCCCTCTTCCAGGAGCATCGGGGACAGGATCGCCTCAGCCTGCTCGTATGGAACGGGCATACTGTTACGCGGCTGGAATCGCTGGAGCGGGTAGCCTATTCTCCCGAGTTTCACCGCCAGGTCGAGGCGATCCTGGGTGAGGGGTCGGTCGAAGTGGAGGGGGAACCGTGAAGCGCCTGGGCAGCATTTTTGAGGAGATCCCCTGGGGACGATTGGCCGGGACCGCGGTCGTGACGGCGTTCGTCTTTGTCCTCCTCTACAACCAGGTGGTCGGCTTTATGGCGCTGCTCGTCTTTGTCATCGGGGGAATCATGGTTTCGCGGAGCGAGGCGCGCCGGCCGTTCTGGAACGCTTTCGTATACGGCCTGTTGAGCATCCTGTTCGTCGTTGGGCTGCTTTTGCTTTACCTGCTCGGGGAGCAGGGAGAGCTCGTGATCGGGCCGGAGACGGCCGGCCTGATCCTTTTCTTGAGCCTATCCATCCTCCCCCAGACGATGGTGGGAGCGCTGATCGGGGTTTCGTTCCGGCGCATCCGTGCTACGGGCGAAGCGCTGGGCGAGAAGGCAAAGGACCGTCGCGCTCAGGAAAATTCCCCGCCCTCCCGAAAAGGCCGGCCGCAGGCCGGTGCGGAACAGAAGCCGCAGGAGAAGTAAGGAGAGAGCCGATGGGCGAAGCGTCCTATCCGTCCCCTGCCCCGGCACAGGACGTTTCCCCGGGGGGGCGGGCGATCCCCTGGCGGCGTTTGCTTGTGGGCGCGCTGGTCGCCGACGCATCCTTCGGGCTCTTGCTCGCGCTGGTGCCAGCGCTGAGCAGCCTGGTCTGGGCCGCCGGCCTGGCCTTTTTCGCGGTCGCGCTCTGGGTAGGCCGGAACAGCCGCCGGCCTTGGCGAGAAGGTCTCCTGTACGGGTTGCTCGCCGCCCCATTGGCTGCCGTGGCACTTGCGCTCTCCGGCTTTCCGGGACGATGGGCGCTCGGGCTAGCTTTTTTCCTTACCGGGCCGCAGGGGGTGGCGGGGGTATGGGTAGGGAAGAAGGCGTTGAGCGTTGATCGTTAATCGTTGATCGTTGAGCGTTAATCGTTAATCGTTGAGCGTGAGCGCTGGGATGCATGTTTCTAGATGGGCAAGGCGAAATTGGTAGGCTCCTGTTATAATCGGGGCAAAACGGCGTCGCGAGGAGGCCCCGATGAGCAAGAAGAGGAAGCAGACCCGAGAGATCGAGATCACCATTCGGTTACGTGTTCCGGAAG
>JBDOIE010000240.1:0-12481 GCA_041082245.1 Chloroflexia bacterium | reverse complement strand
GGCGGCCGTACCCTTTTATCTCCACTACCGGGAGGCAGGCACTTCCATCGACGACCTCGTGGCCGAGCGGCTAGCCTACTGCTACCGGGAGACCGGGGCATATTCGCAGGCAGCCGAGGAGTTCGAGCGCGCTTCCGGCGCCTACCGCTTGCTCTCGGACCAGGTCTGGATGCTCGAGGAGGCAGCCGCCGACTGGCGCAGAGCGGGACAGTACGACCGGGCACTGGGTGCGCTCGAACGCATCCTGGCGGTAGCGCGCAAGCCCTGGTACCGGGCGCAGATCCTGTACCGCGTGGGAGAACTGCTCCAGGAGGCCGGCCGCGCCGAAGAGGCGTATTCCCGTTGGGCACAGGCGCTCACCTTATACCCCGATACCGTCGGTGCCTCCTGGGCGGCCGACGCGCTGCTCGCCTCCGGCCGTCCCGTGGAAGCATATACCGTGGCGCGGGCCTATCGCGCAGCCGGACGCCCCCGGGACGCGATCTGCTGGCTGGAAAAGGCGCTCGAAGCGGGTGTGGCGCCGGAGGCGGAACTGCGTATGGCGCTCGCGGAAGCCTACGGCGAGGCCGGGGATGTAGAAAGCGCGGTGGCGGAGCTCACGCGGCTTTCCCGGGACGATCCGGGGAACCCTGAGCCGTGGTTGCGGATGGCGGCGCTGTGGGCAGAGGCGCGCGATCTGGAGCGAGCTGCTGGGGTCTACGAAGAGGTCGCGGAGCGTTTTCCGGCGCGTCCGGAGGCGGCGGAGGCGCTGTGGCAACGGGGACAGTGCCTGGAGGATCTCGGGGAAAACCAGGAAGCGCTTTCGGCCTACCAAACGTTGCTGGAACGCTTTCCCGACCACAAGCGGGCAACGGATGCAGCGTTTCGTGCCGGACTGCTCTCCTATCGGGAGGGCGCATTTGAGCAGGCGGCCGGGTTCTGGAGCTGGGCAGACGCGCATCTGGCCCTCTGGCGCGGGCTGGCGCTCGCGCGCCTGGGCCGGATGGAGGAAGCGCGCCAGGCGTGGGAAGAAGCAACTGCAGGCGAGGGCTATACCGCCGCCCGCGCGCGGGAACTTCTGGGGCGTTCGGGGAATTTTGGGGCTCTGCGTGGACGGTTTATCCTTCCGGGTGCGGATGCAGGGCAAGCGGAGGCGGAAGCCTGGCTTGCGGAGCAGTTCGGCCGGCCGGTTTCTGCGACGCTTTCCGTAGCGGTACAGAGCGACCCCCTATTCGTGCGCGGGCAGGAGCTGCTTGCGCTCGGATATGGCGACGAAGCGCGCGGACCCTTTGCCCTGCTGGTCGAGCGCTTCCGCTACGACGGGCCGGCGCTCTATGCCCTTGCGCTTTTCCTGCGAGCGGAGGGGCTACACGCGCAGTCGATCCGTGCCGGGGAGCAGCTCCTGACGCTCGTGGGCAAGCAAGAGGAGGATGTTCCGCCCTTCCTGCTGCGGATCGTCTACCCGGCGCCCTACGCGGAGCGCGTGGCCCGGGAGTGCTGGTGGCAGCAGCTCGACCCGCTGGCCTTCCTGGCGATGGTGCGGCAGGAAAGCCGCTTCGACCGGTACGCCACCTCCTGGGCGGAAGCTCGCGGCCTTACCCAGGTGATCCCCTCCACCGGGGAAGGGATCGCCGCACAGCTCGGGTATCCTTCTTTCCGGGTGGAGGATCTGTACCGGCCGGCCGTGAGCCTGCGTTTCGGCGCCTGGTATCTCGGGCAGCAACAGGCCACCTTCGGGGGAAAGCTCTTCCCGGCCCTGGCGGCCTACAACGCAGGGCCAGGCAATGCCCGCCGCTGGGCGGGTGGGAGCACAACGGTTGGGGATCGGGACCTCTTCTTCGAGGCGATCGACTTTGCCGAAACGCGCGACTATCTGCAGCGGATCTACACGTCCTACTGGACCTACCGGCGCCTCTACACCGTCGTCCGCTGAGGCCGGGCGAGAATCCCCCCCGTGTAGGCCCCTACTTGGCGAAGAACGCGTTATAGACGATCGGCACGGCCGGCCCCAGGATCACCACGAACATCGACGGGAAGATCAGGAAGACGAGCGGGAAGAGCATCTTCACCGGCGCCTGGTGGGCAAGCTCCTCCGCTCGCTGGCGACGGCGCACGCGGAGCTGGTCGGACTGTACGCGCAGGATCTTGGCGATGCTCACGCCCAGCTGTTCCGCCTGGATGACAGCGGCGATGAAGGTGGAGAGGTCCGGCACGCCCGTCCGGGCCACCAGATCGCGCAGCGCTTCCCGGCGGCTCTTTCCCAGGCGCACGTCGGAGAGCACGCGGGCGAACTCCCGGCTCAGATCGTTGTTCCACTTCTCCACCACGCGCTGCAGGGCGAGGTCGAACCCGAGTCCGGCCTCCACGCTGATCGTCAGGAGGTCAATCGCGTCCGGCAGGGCCTTGAGGATCGCCTTCTGGCGTGCCTGGATGCGCCGGTTGAGCCAGAGCCGGGGCAGGAAGTATCCGAAGAGCGCCAGCGCCAGGGTCAAGAGGATCAGCTTGTTGAGCGGCTGGTTGCGGAAGATGACAAAGCCGAGGACGCCCAGCAGCGCGGTTGTGACCCACTGGAGCACCATAAAAGCACCGGGCTGCAGGTTCCCGGGGTTTCCGGCCATCTCCAGCTGCTGGCGCAGCCGCTCCATCGTCTGGCGCGGCATCCGGCGGGAGATCGCGCTGGAAATCTTGCTTACCATAGGGGCGATGACCCGCTCCCGGAAAGGCTTCTGCAGCTCGATTTCCTCCAGGGTTAAGGGGCGTTCCGCGAACTGGGCCAGGCGTTCGGCAATCTCTTCCTCGCGCCGGCCCCGTCCCATTCCGAGCGCGATGAAAAAGAAGGCCACCCCGACCACAGCGAGGAGGATCAGCAGGTTCAGCAGCATAGCATCCCTCCGGCCCCTACACCTCGATGTTGACGATGCGCTGGATGATGACGAACCCGATTAGCATCAGGATCCCGGCGCAGATCGGCATACAGATCCAGCCCTCCTGTCCCTTCGGAGCCAGGAACGGCGGCAGGCCGACTTTGAACAGCGGCGTCATATAGCTGGGCGTGATGAAGGAGAGGAGCACGGCCAGGAAGAAGGGGAGTGCGGCGACGACATACCCGGAGATACGCTGCTGGGCCACAAGCACCCGGATTTCCCCCTTGATGCGCACGCGTTCCCGGATCGTATGCCCGATCGTATCCAGGATCTGTGCCAGGTTGCCGCCGACCTCGTGCTGGATGTTGATCGCGGTGATCATGAGGTCCAGGTCGTCGCTGGGAACGCGGCGGAGCAGATTGGCGAGCGCCTGCTGGGTGGACAGGCCGAGTCCCACCTCCTGTACCACGCGGTGGAACTCTTCCGAGACCGGCGGGGGAGCCTCGCGGGCGACCATTTCCATAGACTGCAAGAGGCTGTAGCCGGAGCGCAGGGAGTTGGCCAGGAGGGTGATCGTATCGCCCAGCTGGTTGTTGAAGGCACGGAGGCGGCGGGCCTTTGCCCGGCGAAGCATCAGGCTGGGGACAAAAAGCCCGATCACGAAGCCGATCCCCATCATCCAGGGGGCGCTGAAGCCCCGCAACACGGCCACGAGATACCCCACCGCCGCCCCGGCCACGCCGCTCAGGAAGCGGATAGCCAGGAACTCGGAGACAGTCAGCTTCATATTGGCCTGGGCCAGATCGCGGCTAATGCGCGCCGCGAGGCCTCGATCGGCCAAAGCGCGGTCGATCTGGGTGGCAATGGCTGAGCTGCCGCGTCGCCGCTTCGGTCGGGCCTCAGCTTCGGCCGCTTTCGCTAATCCCGTGAACTGATCCAGCCGTTCGGAAACATCGCCCCGGGAGCGGCTACTGACCAGGCCGACGACGATCAGGATGAGCGCCAGGAAACCTCCTGCTGCGAGGAGGACCACCGGCTGCATCGATCACCTCCCGTCCTAGCGGAACCGCTCGGGCGTGTAACCGAAGATCTGGGGCGGCAGGTAAATGCCCATCGCTTCGAACTTTTCGACGAACTTGGGGCGTACGCCGGTCGCTCGAAACTCCCCGATGACCTTCCCGTCGCGGATCCCCGTCTTCTCGAACACGAAAATGTCCTGGAGGACGATGACGTCCCCTTCCATCCCCTGGACTTCGGTGATGGACACGATCTTGCGCGAACCGTCGCGCAAGCGCTCCTGGTGCACGATCAGATCGACCGCCGAGGCGATCTGTTCCCGGATCGCGCGCACCGGCAGGTCGATGCCGGCCATCAGCACCATCGTCTCCAGGCGGGCGAGCGTATCCCGCGGACTGTTCGAGTGCAGGGTGGTCAGGGAGCCGTCGTGGCCGGTGTTCATCGCCTGGAGCATGTCCAGTGCCTCGCCGCCGCGGCACTCGCCGACGATGATGCGCTCCGGACGCATACGCAGGGCGTTGATGACCAGGTCGCGGATGGTGATCTCGCCTTTCCCCTCGATGTTCGGCGGGCGCGACTCCAGCGTGACCACGTGCTCCTGATGCAGCTGCAGCTCGGCCGCGTTCTCGATCGTGATGATGCGCTCGTCCTCGGGGATGAAGGAGGAAAGGACGTTCAGCGTAGTCGTCTTGCCCGAGCCGGTACCACCGGACACGATGATGTTCAGGCGCGCCTTGACACACGCTTCGAGGAACTTGGCGATCTCGGGCGTCATGGTCCCGAAGCGGATCAGGTCGTCCACGGTGAAGGGGTCCCGGGAGAACTTGCGGATCGTGATGACCGGGCCGATCAGGGAAATCGGCGGGATGACGATGTTGACGCGCGAGCCGTCGGGCAGGCGGGCATCGACGTACGGGCTGCTCTCGTCCACCCGGCGTCCGATCGGGGAGACGATGCGGTCGATAATGCGCATCACGTGGTCATCGTTCTCAAAGACCACGTCGGTCTTGTAGATCTTGCCACCGCGCTCGATATAGACCTGCTTCGGGCCGTTCACCATGATCTCGGTGATCGTATCGTCGCGCAGCAGCGGCTCGATCGGCCCATACCCCAGGATCTCCGCGGCAATCGCCTCGAAGAGCCGCAACCGCTCCGCCCGGCTGAGCACGATGTTCTCGGTCTCCAGGATGGTGTTGAACACCTCCTGCACCTGCTGACGCACTTCCGCGGTGCGGCTCAGGTCCAGCCGCGGGTCGAGTTCGGAGAGCAACCGCTCCTGTACCCGCTTCTTGATCTCTTCGAACGCGCTTCGTTCCCTGGGGAGGGGTGCTACAGGGACTTCTTCTGGGGGTGCACCGGGAACACCCGGACGGGTCGGTTCCTTCCTTTCCGGCGGACCGCCGATCCGACGCAGCAAAGCCATTGCCTACCTCCTGCCCTGGCCGTCTCAGGAGGCTTTCCGGAGACGACCCACGAGCCCCTTCTTCTCCCTCGCCGCAGCTTCCTCGGCTTCCGCAGCTCCCAGGCTCAGCACAAGCTGCTTGGCGAGGGCCCGAATGCTCTTGGACACAGGGTTGCTTGGTTCGGATTGCACCAGGGGGACTTCCCGGTTGATCGAGTTGGTGACGGCCTGGCCATCGTTGTTGATGGTCGCCGCGACCTCGAAGCGCAAGCTGCGTGAGACCTCGGCGATCGGGATACCGTGCCGCATATCCGCCCGGTTCGCTACGAGCATCACCTTTCCTGGAGGGTAGTGCAACAGGTCGGCGACCGCCAGGAAGAGGAGCACGTTCTTCAACGCGGGCATCTCGGGGGTCGTCACCAGCACAATGCGGTCAGAAAGGTCCAGGATAGCGAGGATCCGCTCCTCGAGGGACGACCAGGTATCCACGAAGACAAAGTCGAAATTCTTGCGCATCAGTTCCAGGATCGCGCGTACATGTTCCGCGGTGATCATCTCCCCCTGTTGCGGCTTCAGGGGGGCCTTGAGCACCTTGACCCCCGAGGAATGGGTCACCATAACGTCCGCCAGCAGGTCCGCATCCAGCTGATCGAAGCGCGCGACCAGGTCGCTGATCGTCTTCTCCTGAGGCAGGTTGAGGAAGACCCCGACATCGCCGAAGAGCAGGTTGCCGTCCATAATGGCCACCCGGCGCTCCGGCTGGTCCAGTTTGAGGGCAACCGCCAGGTTGACCACCAGGGTGGTGCGGCCGACCCCGCCTTTCGGGCTAAAGACGGAGATGATCCGCCCGGGCGCCCGTTCTGCCCGCGCCTCGACCACCGGCTGCACCGGGACTTCGCGGACGCGCGGGCGTCGCTTGTAGACCTGGCGGATGCTGTTGGCCAGCTCATCGCCGCTGAAGGGTTTGACGAGATAGTCGCTGGCCCCGGCGAGCATGGCACGCCGCAGGTAGTCCTGCTCGGCCTGGACGCTCATAATGATCACCTGTGTGCCCAGGCCCAGCGCGATGATCTGCTCGGTGGCGGTGATGCCGTCCATGTCGGGCATGTTGATGTCCATCAGCACCACATCCGGACGGAGTTCCCGCGTGCGCGCGATGCTCTCCTGCCCTGAGCCGGCGGTACCCACCACACGGATGTCGCGCTCAAAGTGGAGGAGCTTGCTCAGGTAGTCGCAGGTCTCCGGAATGTCGTCGACGATCAGAACCGTAATCTGGCCGCCTTCAGCCATACACTGCCTCCCGCCCTTACGGTGTGACCCCTCCTGCGCAGGCGTACTTCGGGTACACGCCGTCGATCGCCAGCGGGCAGGGTACCGGAAGGTAACGGTCGAAGAGCAATTTGTCGGTGATCCCGGTAGTGATCTCTTCTATCGTGTCGAAGTAGTTGCGCACCACCAGCTGGACCGTCGCCGCATCGCTCAGCTCAGCGAACTTGACCAGCTCTGCCTCCTGGTCCGACATCGCGAGCAGGACGAGGAACACCTGGTCTTCCGGGAGTCTTCCCTCCACCGCAGGGTAATCGACGACCCGCAGCACGGGGACCTTCTGGATGACCGTCTTGACGACCGGGAGCGTCTTGGACGGGCACTCCTCGCAGGGTCCCATTTCCGCGACATTTCCCTGGCCCGGTTTCGTCGTCGGGTACACGGTGACGTTGTACATCAGGATGACGTCCACGACATCTCCCGGAGAGAGGAGATGACCGATTCCAGAGGTTGCGTTGACCAGGAGCGGCACTCCCTTCTTCCCCGCCGGAATTTCGTAGGAGATCGGAGGTTCGACCAGTACCGAGCGGTCGAGCAACGTGTCCACTGCCAGAGGCAGCGTCGAGCTGATGCGTTTGTTGTAGGTGGACTCGAGCGTCGTCAGGTGCCGGGTCGGGTCGAACCGGGCCGCATCGACCTTGCGCACCTCCAGGTACTCGGCGGCGTTTCGCGCCGTCAGGACGGTATTGGGCTGGATCTCCTTGATGACCACGACCGCGTCCACAGGGGGCCGGGTGGGTGACGGAGTGGGCTGGGCCGGAGAGACTCCTGGAAACCCTCCCCCACGCGACATCAACAGGAGTGCTGCGGCCACAATGACGATGAGAATAATGCCCAGGAGCAGGAAAACTCGACCGCCTCGCTTCTTCATGGGTGATCCCCTCCTTCTGTGTGTGGGAGCCGTTCCTGGGTACAGTTGCATTATAGCACGTTTTCGGCGTTTGGCAAGAAGTTGACAGCCCGGAGGCCGGGCGCTATACTGCTTTCCGGGCCTCAGGCAGGAGGATCGCGATGAGCGAAATCAGGAGACTTGCGGTACTCACAAGCGGTGGCGACGGCCCCGGGATGAACCCGGCGATCCGGGCAGTGGTGCGGACCGCCCTGGAGCACGGGATCACGCCGATCGGCGTGCACCGGGGCTACCAGGGGCTCCTGGACAACGACATGGAAGAACTGACGGCCCGTTCGGTGGGCGGGATCATCCAGCGGGGCGGGACGATCCTGGGGACGGCCCGCTGTCCCGAATTCATGACAGCCCGCGGCCGGATGGAAGCGTTGCACAACCTGAGCAAGAACGCGATCGACGCCCTGGTGGTCATCGGAGGCGACGGTTCGATGCGGGGGGCGCTGGAATTGCACCGGCAGGGCTTTACCGTGATCGGCATCCCGGGCTCGATCGACAACGATATCTACGGAACGGAAATGGCCATCGGGGTCGATACGGCGCTGAACACGCTGCTCAACGCGATCGATATGATCAAGGATACGGCTTCGTCGCACCGCCGGGCCTTCCTGATCGAGGTGATGGGGCGCAACTGCGGGTACCTGGCGCTGATGGGCGGGATCGCCGGTGGCGCGGAGATGGTGCTGATCCCTGAGGTTCCCTTTACCCTGGAAGAAGTGCTGGCCGGCCTGCAGCGCGCCTACATCAAGGGCAAGACGCACTGCATCATCGTCGTGGCAGAGGGCGCAAGCCACCGGGCCACCGAGATCAAGGCCTTCCTGGACGAGCACCGCGAGGAGACCGGCTTCGAAACGCGGGTGACCATCCTGGGCCATGTGCAGCGCGGGGGCTCTCCCCGGGCGTTCGACCGGATCCTCGCCTCGCGGTTGGGAGCGGCTGCGGTCGAGTATTTGCTCGCGGGACAGCGCGGGGTGATGGTGGGCCTTTCCCACGGGGAAGCGGTCTGCGTCCCTCTGGAGGAAGTGGTCAGCAAGGGGAAACCGCTCGACATGCGCCTCTACCAGCTCGCGCAAACGCTGGACAAGTAGCCGACCTTATGTCCCCGGCTGGCGCAGGTGAGGGAAGAGGATCACCTCGCGGATGGTCGTCTGGTCGGTGAAGAGCATCGCCAGGCGGTCGATGCCGGTGCCCAGTCCTCCGGCCGGCGGCATCCCGTACATCAATGCCTTCAAGAAGTCGACATCCATCGGGTGCGCTTCCAGGTCTCCTGCCTCCAGGGCACGGCCCTGGCTGAGGAAGCGTTCTTCCTGGTCGATGGGGTCGTTCAGCTCGCTGAACGCGTTGCACACCTCCATCCCGGCGATGAACCCTTCGAACCGTTCCACGAGGTCCGGTCGATCCGGCCGGCGTTTAGAGAGGGGAGAGAGCTCGAGCGGGTAATCGATCAGGAACGTGGGCTGGATGAGGCTCGGTTCCACGTAGGTAGAGAGGACGTAATCCACCAGTTTGCCCCAGGAGGCGTTCGGGTCCGGCTCTCCTCCCCGGGCGCGGATGGCCGCGTAAAGGCTCTCGCGCTCGGGATGGGCTTCCACATCGATGCCGCTTTTCTCCCGGATAGCCTGGAAAAGGGGGATGCGCTTCCAGGGCGGGGTCAGGTCGATCTCCTGTCCCTGGTAGACGATACGGCACGTCCCCAGCACCTCCCGGGCGACGGCGGCGATCATGTCCTCGAAGAGTTCCATCATGCCATGATAGTCTGTGTACGCCTGGTAGAGCTCCAGCTGGGTGAATTCGGGATTATGTACCCGGTCCACCCCCTCGTTGCGAAAGTCGTGGCCGATCTCGTAGACGCGCTCGTACATCCCCACGAGGAGCCGCTTCAGGTAAAGTTCGAACGAGATACGCAGGTACAGGTCCTGGTCGAGCTGGTTGTGGTGGGTGACGAAGGGGCGGGCCGCCGCACCTCCGTAGATCGGCTGCAGGATCGGGGTTTCGACCTCCAGGAAACCGCGCGCGTCCAGGTAGTTGCGGATGGCGCGCACGAGTTCGGCACGCTTGCGGAAGCGATCGCGCACCTCCGGATTGGCCAGGAGATCGGCGTAGCGTTCGCGAAGGCGGGTTTCAACATCCGTGAGGCCGTGGAATTTCTCCGGAGGTGGCGTGAGTGCCTTCGAGAGCATACGGATGTCGTGGACATGCAGACTGAGCTGGCCCATCCGGGTAAAGAACGGCCGGCCGCTCACCTCCACGATGTCCCCGGCATCGTAGAACCGCTGGAAGGCGTTGTACGCTTCCTCGCCGAGGGTATCCTGGCTGAGGAAGAGCTGGATGTGCGGGTGGAGATAGCGGTACCCTTCCGGGATGACGCTTCCGTCCTCCAGGTCGACGAAGGTAGCGCCTCCCATCACCCGGATGCCGCCGGTCAGCCGGCCGGCCAGCGTGACCGCTGGAATCTCTCCGATCCGGGCGCGCGCGTCGGCCACGGTCAGGACCGGCGCATCGCCGCCGGGGTCCGTTCCCACAACGCGCAGCGCCAGCCGGCCCCCTTGCGAAAGGCACAGGAAGCCGCAGCAGACGACTTCGCTACCCGCGGAAGGAAACTCTGCAGGCAGGTCCAGAAGCAAGACCCGGTCCCGGCCGGAGGTCAGGTCGACCCCTTCGTCCGTCACGCGGATCGCGCCGCGTATGCAGACCGTTTCTTCCGGAAACGGGAGGGTGCGCCAGACCTCGGCAACAGAATGGGTACGAAGGCAGCGTGCCGGATAAGGGTCGATCCCTGCCCGACGCAGCGCCTCCGCTTTTTCCAGCCTCCGCCGCTGGTACTCGTTCAGTTCCAAGTCCTCTCTCCGTCCGGTATCACTCGACCGCCAGGATAGTCCAGCGCATCGTGCCGGCGGGTGTCTCTACCTCTACGGTTTCGCCCGCCCTCCGCCCGAGCAACGCTTTCCCGACTGGCGATTCGTTCGAGATGCGGCCCTGTCGGGGATCGGCCTCGGCGGAACCGACGATCGTCCAGGTCTCCTCGCTCCCTTCGTTATCCCGTACCCGGACGCGGCTCCCCAGGCCGATCGCGTCGCTCCGGTCCCCGGTTTCGATGATCTGCACGTCCGCAAGGAGCCGCTCCAGCTCCCGGATACGTCCTTCGATGAACGCCTGGTACTCCTTCGCGTCCTCGTACTCGCCGCTCTCCCGGACGTCGCCCAGGGCTTTCGCTTCGCGGATCCGTCGGGCTGCATTTCGCCGCCCTTCGGTGCGGAGCATTTCCAGTTCGGCCTGGAGCCTGGCCAATCCATCCGGTGTGAGCAACGTCGGTGCAGTCACGCGATTCCCTCCTGCTTTCGTCGTCCGGAGAAGCATCCGTCGAGACAACAAGAAACGCCAACTTCCTTACCGGAGTTGACGTCTGGGAATTGCCGGGGAAGATCCCCGTTTCCCTATGGTAGACCCCAACCGAGCAGGTAAACGCCGGACGGCGACGGCTTTTGAACGCATTATACCAGAGAACGCGGTTCCTGGCAATTTCCGCGGCCGGCCTGTTCCACAACGGCGTGGACGGCGGAGGCGATGGGCTCCGGCAAGGGTTCCGGGCGGTGTCGGAGAAGCTCTTCGACCCGTTCCGCTGCCCGCTCGGCAAGCGTTTTTCCTCCTCGGGCGGCCCACTGGCTGTACGGCTCCCGGTCGAAGAGCCGTGGGTACCAGTGTTCCCGGAAGTGCCTGCGGGTGTGTGCCTCCTTGAGGTAGTCGCCATCAGGCCCTTTCTGGACGATTTGCTCCAGCGCGAGCGTCTCCTCGCTTACCTCGACTTCCCGAAGGGCGTGGCGGATCCAGCCGACGATCTCGGCGCAGATGACGAGCTGCGCCAGCGAGCCGGACATCCCGGATTCCAGGTAGCCCAGATCGTGGACCAGGTGTCCGCCTGCGAGGGCTTCGACCAGCATCGTGAGCGCGGCCTCGATCCCGGCCTGGCTGTCCACAGCTTTTACATCGCTGGCTCCTGCCAGGCTGAACATAGGCAGCCCGTAGAAATGGGCCAGCGCCTCGGCCACGCCGCGCTGATCGGGTCCGCAGTAGGGCCGGACGAGGCTGCGCATATCGAAGGGCACTCCGCCCCAGCCCGGAACGATAACGGGTGTGCCCGGCCGCTTGAGGTAAACCAGAGCGATGGCGAGGAGGGCGCCGGCGTTCTTCACCGCCGTGCTCCCGGCGATCGTGACCGGCTCGGTGATGCCGGCAGACGTCCCCGGGACGTAAATAACGGGCAAGCCCTTTTCGGCCATAAAGAGGAGCTTCTGCAGAGCTTCGGTGTTGTGGAGCAGGCCGGTGGTGGAGTTGATGTAACAGGCAACGAACGGTCTTGTCCGAAGGGCTTCTTCTCCTCCTGCCACCGCCTCGGCCATCGCGACGGCGTCCCGGCAACCCGCGAGGTCATAGGCGACAAAGACGATCGGTTTGGTGCTGTGGTTCAGCATCGCTTCCATCTGGTAGCGGTCGGCGATTGGCTGGGGGACGTCAGCGGGCAAGAAAAGCGACATGAGGAAGTCGATCTCTTCCAGGGCGTCGCAGACGATTACGCCCTCCACCACATCCCGCAGAAGAGGCCGTCGGCGCTCCCCGGTGCGGTGGTCGACGATGAACATGCAGTCCGATCCTGGGCCGTAGTAGGTGTGGGCTCCCTGGAGATGGAGGGCCGGCTGGCCCTTCCGGTCGTACAGGAGGAGTTCCTTCGGGGCAGCCTGGAGGGCCTCTTCCACCAGGTCTTGCGGCACACGAACGCGGTTCCCCTCGCAGACCTGTGCGCCGGCCTGCCGGAAGAGTTCGACCGCTTCGGCGTCAAAGAGCCGCGCGCCTGCCCGCTCCAGGATCGCCAGGCTGGCCTCGTGGATACGGGAGCACTGCTCGGGGGTGAGGCGGGAAAACGGAGGTTGTCTCCGCGCGAATTCAGGTTGGGGTTTGCTCATCGGTCGCCTCCTGGAGCGCGGTTCCGCAACC
>JBDOIE010000191.1:0-88878 GCA_041082245.1 Chloroflexia bacterium | reverse complement strand
GACACCGACGACCTACCTGGAACAGGAACGCTGGGGGCAGGCAGCGCGTCTCCTGCTTGCGCCTACCCTGAACCGGTTGCGCGTCTGGGACCTTTCTACAAACCAGCGCGTAGACACCTTCATCGCGAATTCGCGTACCGTGGCGGCGCGGATCGCCCGCTTCTACCGGCGCGAGAGCACCGTGATCCACCCCCCGGTGCGCGTGGATTCTTTCCCGGTAGCCGAGGGGCGCGGCCACTATTTCCTCACCGGGGGCCGTCTGGTGCCTCACAAGCGGTTCGATATCGCTGTGCAGGCGTGCAGCGCGCAGGGGCTGCCGTTGGTCGTCTTCGGCGACGGCCGGGATCGCGGCCGGCTTGAGGCCCTGGCCGGACCCACGGTACAGTTCGTGGGCCGCGTCTCGGAGGAGAAGTTGCGGGAACTGTACCGGAGCTGCCGGGCTTTGCTCTTCCCCAGTGAAGAAGACCTGGGGATCAGCCCGATCGAGGCAATGGCCTGCGGCCGGCCGGTGATCGCGTATGCCGCCGGTGGCGCGCTGGAAACGGTGGTGCCGGGCACCACCGGCCTCCTCTTTTCCCCCCAGCGGCCAGAGGCGCTGGCCGGAGTGCTGGCGGATTTCCGAGACGACGAGTTCGATCCTTCGGCGATCCGACGCCACGCCGAGCAGTTCGACGCGGCCGTCTTCCGCCAGCGGGTGGCCGCGGTCGTCTCGGCGACGATGGAAGATGCGGCGCGCCCGAGCTAGCGCGCCAAGGAGATGGCGATGTCGGTGCCCGAACTGTGGTCGCTTTTCCGCCGACGCTGGTGGGTGGTCGGCGTGGTGACGGTGGTCGCAGCCCTCGCGGCCTTCGGCTACAGCTGGACCCAGCCGCGGATCTACCGCGCCCACGCGGAGGCGGTGGTGCTGCCGAACCGCGCGGACTATGGGCTGGGCATGTTTCTGGAAGCGCGGATGCGTACATATCGCGCGGTCCTGCTGGCACTCCCGAGGCAGGACCCACAGCTCCCAGACGACCTGGAGAGCCGTCTCCACGTCCAGCTTGTGCCCGAGGAAGGCCGCATCGTGGTCGAGGTGGACGATACCCAACCCGAACAGGCGGCGCGCTTGGCCAACGCCCTCCTGGAAGGGTTGCGGCGCTGGGTAGATCAACACGCCCCTACGGTCGGAACGAGCCGCCTGTACATCGAGTTGCTCGCCCCTGCCCCCGTGCCTGGAGCGCCGGTCTCCCCACGCTACAAGGTGAACACGCTTGCCGGAGCGATCCTGGGAGCGGTGCTCGGGGTGCCGCTTGCTTTCCTGTGGGATTGGCTGGACGACCGTCTCGGCAATGCGTTCCGGGATAGCGATCGGCTAGGGGTCCAGGTCTGGTCGCCCGTACCGCTTTCGCACACGGCCGGCGCCACCGGGCAAGAACCCGAGTGGCAGCGCCTGTACACCCATCTGCGGTTCGCGCGGGCCTCAGAAGCGGCGGGGGACTGGAACCTCCTCGCCGCGCTGCCGGCCTCGCCGGGAGCCCTCCCCGGTACCGTGTTGGCGGCCCTCGGACGTGCTGCCGCGGAAGGCGGAACGACGGCCCTGCTCCTGGATGCCGACCCGAGCGCACCCGGCGTCCACGAGGTGTTCGGGGCAGCACGGTCGCCGGGCCTGTCCGACCTGTTGGAACGGGGGCAGGCCCTCTCGCTGAGTCCGGTGGACGTTGGGCCGGCCGGGCTTTGCCTGCTGCCCTGGGGGCAGGACCTGCCGCCTGCCCAGCGGGCTACCCTCCTCCGGCGCCTGGGCAACGCGCTGCCCGCCCTGGCCCGCGCGGCCGAGTGCTGCTTTGTTCGGCTGCCTTCTCCGGAAGCCGAGCCTGCGGCGCTCTTTGTCGCTTCCCGCGCGGATGCCCTTCTGCTCGTGGCACAGGCCGGGCGCACGCGCGTCCGCGACGTGCGCCGTGCGCTGGAGGGCCTGGGCCCGCTGCGGGACCGCGTGCTGGGGATCGCCCTCTGGAAGGAGGGTAGCGCGCGGTGATCGACCTGCACTGCCACCTCCTGCCGGGCGTGGATGACGGCCCCGGTTGCCTGGAAGAGAGCCTGGCGATGGCCCGCGCGGCGTACGCGGACGGCATCCGCACGGTCGTCGTAACCCCCCACGCACAGGAGTGGGAGCAACGGCGCAGGGCCGAGGCTACCGGGTACAGGGTGGAAGTGGCGGTGCAGCAGCTGCAGCAGAAGCTGCACGAAGCTGGCATCGAACTCACGCTCGTCCCCGGGATGGAGGTGGACGTGGACGAGGCGCTGCCAGCCCGCCTGCTCGACGGACGAGTCTCTCCACTGGGCGGTGGACCGTACGTCCTGCTGGAGCTCCCGTTCCTTGCCTACGCGCTGTACATCGATCAGGTGATCTTCCGTGTCCAGGTGGCTGGGTGGCGGCCAATCCTCGCCCACGTGGAGCGTTATGTTTATTTTCAGGAACGACCGGAGCTCCTGCAGGAGCTCGTTCGCCGTGGAGTGTTAACACAGGTCAGCGCCGGTTCCCTCACGGGCGACCTCGGAGCGGTGGTACGGAGTGCGGCACTGCGCCTCCTGCGGCGCGGGCTTGTGCACTGCCTGGCCACGGACGCTCACGCTGCGTCTGGAGCACGTGCGCCGCGCCTCTCTCCGGCGGTCGCCAGGGCGGCCGAGTGTGTCGGCAGGGCACGGGCCGAGGCGATGGTGGAGGCCGTACCCGGGTGTATTCTGGCCGGCAAGAGCGAGGAAGAGATCCGCGGGGCCCTGATGCTGTGATGGGGCGATATGTAACCCCGCGGCACAAAGGAGAAACGCATGGAAAGCATCTCGCAGGAAGCACGGGCGATCCACCGGCGGGCGATCGTGTGCGATGCACATTGCGACACCCTGCTCGCCCTGGAACACGGAAACCGCGCGCTGGGGGAACGGAGCACCCAGGGGCACGTGGACCTGCCACGGCTGATCGAGGGCGGTGTCACGGCACAGGTGTTTGCGGTTTTCGTGGAAAGCCCCTACTACCCGATGCAGGCGGCGCGGCGGACGCTCGACCTGATCGACCTGTTCTACCGCGAATTGGAGCGCAACCCGGAACGGCTGCGCCTGGCCACGCGGGGGGAAGACATCCGCCAGGCCAAGGCAAACGGGCAGGTTGCCGCAGTCCTGGGCCTGGAAGGTGGGGAAGCGCTGGAGGGCGACCTTTCGTTGCTGCGCATCTACCATCGGCTCGGTGTGCGCCTCATCACCATCACCTGGAACCGGCGCAATGCGCTGGCGGACGGCCTGGGAGAGGCACGGAGCGGCGGCGGTCTGACCTCCTTCGGGGTGGAAGCGGTACGGGAGATGAACCGCCTGGGGGTCCTGATCGACGTCTCGCACCTTGCGCCGGCCGGCGTACGCGATGTGCTGGAGGTGAGCCAGGCCCCCGTGATCGCGTCGCACTCGAACGCGCGCGCCGTGTGCGACCACCCGCGCAACCTGAGCGATGCACAGGTGCAGGGAATCGCCGAAAAGGGTGGGGTCGTCTGCGTCACCTTCGTCCCCGGCTTCGTCGCCGAACGAGAAGCCTCGCTCGAGCGGCTGCTCGACCACATCGAGCACCTGCTCCGGGTTGCCGGGGAGGATCACGTCGGGTTGGGCAGCGATTTCGACGGCTTCGGCTTCGGCAATCCGGAAGACCAGTTCCCGGACCTTCCGGACGTGAGCCACCTCCCACGCCTCACGGAGGGGATGCTCCGGCGGGGGATTCCCGCGCGGGTCGTGGAGAAGATCCTGGGCGGCAACTTCCTCCGGTTGTTCGAACAGGTGGCGGGATAAGCCGTGGCAACACTGGAAGATCGGCTGCGTACCCACGTGTGGCAGCTGGCCGGCGAAATCGGGCCACGCTCGCCCGCGAACGGGGATGCCCTGGAACGGGCGGGACGCTATATCTGCGAAGTGCTCGCCGGGTACGGCTACGACGTGGAATCGCAGGAGTACCGCTGGCAGGGACGGCCGGTAGCGAACCTGATCGCCGAACTCCCCGGAAGCGAGACACCGGAACAGACGGTCATCCTGGGCGCACACTATGACACCGTCCCTTGGACGCCTGGGGCGGACGACAATGCGAGCGGCGTTGCGGCGCTCCTGGAAGTGGCCCGTCTCGCACGCTTCCTGAAACTGCGGCACACCGTTCGCTTCGCCGCATTTACCCTCGAAGAGCCTCCCGCTTTCCTCACGCCTTTCCAGGGGAGCCGCGTCTACGCCCGTGCGCTTCGAAGACGCAGGGAATCGGTAGTGGCCATGGTCGCGCTGGAAATGCTCGGGTTCTACCGGGATGAGCCTGGCAGCCAGCGGTTCCCGTTCTTCGCGATGCGGTACCGCTACCCGACTACAGGGAACTTTGTCGCGGTAGTCGGCAACCTTCGCTCGCGAACGCTCGTGCAGGAGGTCGCGGAAGCTTTCCGGACCGGCAGTACACTCCGTGTGGAGACGCTTGCCACGAGTCCCATCGTGCCCGGGGTAGCCCTTTCCGACCACAGCGCTTTCTGGCACTACGGCTACCGGGCCGTGATGGTGACGGATACTGCGTTCTTCCGGAACCCGTTCTACCACCGCGCAGGCGACCGCCCGGAGACGCTCGATTTCGCACGGATGACGGCCTGTGTGGACGGCCTTGTAGCCGTGGTGCAAAGACTCGGTCGCGCAACGGAAAAGGAGCCCTGATGCTGCGTTCTCGACGTGTCGCGCTACTCGTGATCGCGGTGAACTATTTTATCCTCACGATGGGGTTTAACACATGGCAGTCCGTCTTTAACAACTTTGCGGTCGACGAGTTGCACATCCGCGCCGAGCAGATCGGCCTGGTGCAGTCCATCCGCGAGATCCCAGGGCTCCTGGGATTCCTCGTGAGCCTGATCGCCCTCTTCCTGGCGGAGATGCGTATCGCCGGCCTTTCGGTGGTGCTAATGGGACTGGGGATCTGGCTGACCGCCACAGTACACGGGATGTTCACACTGATCGGCGCGACGCTCCTGATGAGCACCGGCTTTCACTTCTTCTCCGCCAGCAACTCGGCCGCGGTGCTCCTCGCGGTCGACACCGACGAAGCGCCCCGCCTGATGGGTCGTTTGAACAGCATCGGTGCCGTAGCTACCGCCCTCGGGACCCTTCTGATCTTCGGTACCCTGGGTTCCTGGGGCTACCGGACGCTGCTCACGATCACCGGCTGGACCGTGCTGGTGGTGGGGGCGCTCCTGTTGCCCTTCGGCCATCAGCCGCGGCGTGTGCGTCTGCGTAACCAGTGGCGAGCGCTCCGCAGGGCGTACTGGCTCTATTACGCGCTCCAGTTCCTGTGGGGCAGCCGCCGCCACATCTTTACCACCTTTGCCATCTATCTGCTCGTCAAGGACTACGGGGTCTCGGCGCAGGCGATCGCGGTGCTCTCGTTCCTGAACAGCCTGATCGGCACCTATCTCCATCAGGCACTGGGAAAGATGGTCGCGCGTTTCGGGGAACGGCGCGTGCTGACGGTGAACTTTGCACTGCTTGCCGCGATCTTTATCGGGTACGCTGTAGTGCCTCAGATTCGCGCCCTGCACTCGCCGACCATCGTTCTGCCGGGGCTTGCGTGGGGCGGGCACACCTTCTTCCCGGCACTTCCTGCAAGCCCGGCGCTGCTCATCCTCCTGGCCTTCTTCGTGGCCGATAACGTCCTGTTCGGCTTCTCGATCGCCCTGGAGTGCTACCTGCAGCGGATCGCGGTCGTACCTGAGGACATCACCCCGAACGTGTCGCTCGGCCAGACGATCAACCACATCGCGGCGGTGATTATCCCTGTGGTAGGGGGTATCGTCTGGGCTTCGGTGGGAGCGCGCTACACCTTCTGGACCGGTGTCGTGATCGCGCTGCTCGCGCTGACGCTCAGCCAGTGGATGCGGCCGCGCGTGCCGGCCGGATCGCTGGCCTGCGCCCAGGCCAACGATCCGTAAACGGGCAACCAATCCGCTCAGGGGAAAGGGAGAAAAGAGGCTGCCTGCGCCAGAAGCCAGGCCCTTGCACGGCAGCTTGCAGCGCGCCAGGGCTCGCGGTCAGCGGCTTCCAGGAAGGCGCGCGCGGCCGCACGGCGATCGCCCCCGGCGAGATAGGCCTCTCCCAGCGCATCGTAGGCATCCGCAGAAGCGGTGTCCGATTGCACCGCCCGCTCCAGCACCTGGATGGCCTGCTCGGGTTGTCCGCACAGCACAAGCCACCGACCGTAGACCCGCAGCGTTTCCGGCTCATCCGGAAGCGAAAGCAAGAGCGCGGCCATTGCATCCTTCCCCCTCTCGCACACCGACCAGCCGGTCTCCAGGTAAAAACGCGCGCGCACCAGGGCGACAAACGGTTCGTCCGTGCTCCCCTGTGCCTGCTCCCAGGCTTCCGAGAACCAGGCATCGGCTTCCTCGTAGGAGCCTTCCTCCTGAGCGACACGAGCAAGGTCGAGCGCGATCAGCGGGTTTTTCGGCGACAGCTCACGGGCCTGGTCCAGCTCGTAGCGGGCGGCCCGGGGCCATCCCCGCTCGAGGTAGGCCCGAGCGAGCAGCTGCCGGACGAACGGATCGTCCGACGCGCGCGTCCGGGCACTGTGCAACGCCCGTAGCCCTGCCTCTGCTTCGCCACAGAGAATCCGCGCATACCCGAGAGAAGCCTCGACTCTGGGCACTGCGGTGCCTTCGGCCAACTCCTCAAGGAGGGAGGCGGCTCCACAACCGTCCTGCTGCCCGATCAGCAGCTGCGCGAGGGCCAGGATAGGCTCCTCGTCGCCACGAGCGCGCAGGGTTTCGAGGAATCCTGCTAGCTCCTCCGCATGGCGGCTCGCCTCGCCCGCAGGCCTCTGGAAGATCAGCTCCGGAGAAGGGCTCCACGGCACTTCCCGCGCGGCTTCCACCTCGAGCGCAGCTCGCCAGTGGGCCAGGGCAGAAGCCGGATCGGTCGGCGCATCCAGCGTCCCCAGCCGCAGGTGGGCCCACGCGCGCCAGGACGCCGGTGCGTCCTCGGAAAGAAGCGCCCGGAACTCCTCGCGCGCCTCCGGCATGGCCCGACGCCGGTACGCCGCCTCGCCCTTCAGCCCGTGGACGAGAAAGTGGCCGTCGTACCGCATTCCCTGGTTCCAGGCCTGCTCCGCAAGTTCGATCGCTCCGCGCCTCCACTCCAGCCAGCCGAGACACGCCCAGCTCGTTACATCGTCCGGGCGCAGCTGCACCGCAGCGCGGAGCCGCTCGAGCGCCTCGTTCTCATCCCCGCGTAGCAGCGCCAGCTGGCCGAGTCGGCCGAGCGCACGGTCTCTATCCGGGGAAAAGAGGGCCTGGCGGAACGCGATTTCGGCCTGGAAGAAACGGCCTTCGCCCAGCGCCCGTTCTCCCCGTTCGAAGGGCGAAGAGGCTCGCCCTGTGGTGCGGACGAACGCGACGGCGCGAGGGAATAGAAGGCCCACAAGCAGGAGAAAACCGGCGAGCAGGACAGACCGACTGCTGCGAGGGAGGCGGATCATGACCCGATTTCCCGGTATACCCCAACGTAGGCGCGAGCGACGCGCTCCTGGCTATAGTGCGCCAGCACACGCTCCCGGCCCCGCACGCCCAGCTCCCGGCGCAGCGCCGCATGCTCGAAGAGCGTGCGCAGCCGGTCCTGCAGCGCTTCCACGTCCCCCTCGGGAAAGAGGAGGCCGGCCTCTCCGACCACATTCGGGATCTCTCCCGAATCTGACCCGACCACAGGGACTCCGCACGCCATCGCTTCGATCAAGACCCGGCCGAACTGCTCCTTCCAGTTAGGCGTCGTGCGCGAAGGCAGCACCAGGACGTCCAGTTCCCGGTACAGCTGCGGCAAGGCCGAAGAAGGGACCCGTCCCAGGAACTCCACCCGGTGCTCCATCCCCAGGGCGGTCGAGCGGCGCCGCAACTCGGGCTCCAGACTGCCCCCACCGATCAAACGCAAACGGACGTTCGACGGCATCCGGGCGACGGCCTCCAGGAGATCCAGAACCCCCTTCTGGGGCACGAGCCGGCCAACATACCCTACAACAAACTCAGGCCCCAAACGCTTTCCGCCCGGGCAGAAAACCTCCACATCGACCCCGAACTGGGGGATGACCGCCAGCGGTCCCCGGTAGCCCTTTTCCCGAAGAATGGAGGCGGCTTCCCGGTTCCCGGCGACCGCGTAGGCCGCGTGGGAGAGGTTGTAGCGCTCGAACCAGCAGAACGGCGGGGGCAGAGGCCGCCGGATGTTGGCCCAGTTGAAAAAAAGACACCGCGCTCCTATCCGCGTCCCCCACCACATCCCCTGGCAGGTCGCCCAGTTGAACGACTCCTCGTCGAGGTGGAGGACGTCCGGGCGCTCGCTCCGCAGCAATCGCCCCAGGCCACGCCAGCGATACAGATGGAAATGCCCGTTCAAGGCGATGTCCTGCACGAGCAACCGGTAGCCATTCGGGGGAATTCGCTCCAGATCCACCCGTCCCACACCCGGCTCCGTCCAGTAGGGCGGCACCACGGCAACCAGGTCGATGTCCGGCTCGCTGGCCAGCCATCGCAGCTGGCGCTGGTAGGCCCCGACGACGAGCGCCTTGCTCAGGATGAGCACTTTCATGTCGCCCTACATCCGCGTCGGCGCCTCGATCCCCAGGAGGCGCAGGCCGTTGCGGATGCCCTGCGCCACCGCGGCCACCAGGCCCAGCCGCGCCCGCCGCACATCCTCCGGCGCCGCCAGGATCGGCAGGTCGCGCCAGAACCGGCTAAAGTCGCGCGAGGTCTCGTAAAGCCACTCCGCTACAATGTGCGGCGCATACTCTTCGGCTGCCTGCCGAACCGCCCGCGGAAAGCGTGCAAGATGCTTGATCAGCGCCTGTTCCTGGGGCTCCACAAGCAAGTCGGGATCGTAAGCTTCCGGGGGCCCGCCGGCTTTCTCCAGCACGCTACAGCAACGGGTGTGGGTATACTGGATGTACGGCGCGCTGTTCCCCTCGAAGGAGAGCATCCGGTCCCAGTCAAAAACCACGTCGCGCCGCCGGTCCTGGTAGAGGTCGTTGTACACGACCGCCCCGATGCCCACCTGCCGCGCGATCTCCCGCTTTTCCTCCTCGCTGAGCGCCGGGTTCTTCTGCTCGACGATGGCGCGCGCCCGCGCCTCTGCCTCGTCCAGCAGTTCGTCCAGGAAGATCACCTCACCCTCGCGCATCGAGAAACGGCTCCCATCCGGCTTGACGATCGTCCCAAAGGAGACGTGGATGCAGCGCGAGGCGAGCTCTGCGTACCCCATCCGCTCCAGGAGGCGCTTCAGCTGCCGGAAATGGAGCTCCTGCTCGGCCCCCACCACGTACAGGATGAGCACAGGGTCGTACTCCCGATACCGGTGGAGGGCCGTGGCAAGCTCGCGCGTAAGGTAGAGCGTGGCCCCGTCGCTCTTGCGCAACAGTGTGGATCCCAACCCGTCCTCCGTCAGGTCCAGCACGACGGCCGGGCTGTCGGGCAACTGCTGTGCGGCCCCTTTTTCCACCGCCTCCCGGATCGCATCTTCCAGCATCGGCTCATAGAAGCTTTCTCCCCGGTAGAGATCGAAATGCACCCGCAAGCGGCGGTAGGTCTTCTCGAACTCCCGGATGGTGAGATCCATGAAGCGCTGCCAGAGCGCGCGGGCTTCCGGGTCGCCGGCCTCGAGCCGTGCGAACCAGCGTCGCCCTTCCTCCTCGAGCGCGGGGTTCTCCTGCGCTTCGCGGTGGAATCGGGCGTACAGGTCCACCAGATGGTCGATCGGGGCGCGCTCCATCTCCTGCTCGTCTCCCCAGGCTTTGTAGGCGTAGATGAGCTTCCCGAACTGGGTCCCCCAGTCGCCCAGGTGGTTATCCCCGATCGTGTGGTATCCCAGGAAGTCGTAGAGGTTGCGCAACGCCTGCCCGATCACGGTTGAGCGGACGTGGCCGATGTGCATGCGCCGCGCCACGTTCGGCGAGGAGTAGTCGATGATCACGTTCCGCCCGGCCCCGATATCGTCGCCGCCGTACGCATCTCCCCAGTAACGTACTTCGGCCAGCACGCTGCGGGCCATCGCCCGAGGCTCCTGGCAGAAGTTCAGGTACGGCCCCTGCGGGAACACCCGTCCGATCAGGCTTTCCGCGGGAAACGCGAGGCGCTCCGCGAGTTCCTGGGCGATCGCGGCCGGCGGACGGCGCAGCCTCCGGGCCAGCACAAAGCACGGCAGTCCTAGATCTCCGGGAATCTCGGGGGGCGGCGGGAGCAAGGAGATCTCCTCGGGCTGGACTGCCCCACTTTCCAGGAGCGTTTCACGGACCTGACGCTCGAAACGATCCAGGGCGTACTCTCGTGGCACGGTGACCTCCTGTCAGACGCGCTCCCACGGATCGAACAACTTGCGGTACTCCTCCAGGGCGTACCGGTCGGTCATCCCGGCGATGTAGTCGCACACCACGCGGTGCAGATCCTCTTCGGCCAGACGCGCGCGGGTGTCTGGAGGCAGGAGCTGAGGCTCGGCCGTATAGGCCTGGAACAGCTGGCGGATGAACCAGCGCGCCTTGACCGCCATCCGCACCACGCGCCAGTGCCGGTAGAGATGTCGAAAAAGAAACGCCTTGAGCTCGCGGTTCTTCTCCTCCATCTCCGCCGAAAAGCCCACCAGCGGGCCCGGATACCGCCGGACATCGTCCAGAGTGGCGATCCCTGCCTCTTTCAACCTCCGGCTGGTCTCCTCGAGGATATCTGTGACCTGAATACCGATCAGGCGACGGATGATACGCCGCCGGTCCATCTCGGTGGACGGTCGGTCTTTCATCCCCAGCTGCTCCAGCAGTTCCTCCCATAGCGCAATGCCTTGCAGATCGGCGAAGTGGATCATGCCAGAGCGCAGTCCATCGTCCAGGTCGTGGGCCGTGTAGGCTGTCTCGTCCGCCACATTGACCACCTGCGCCTCCAGAGGAGGCCGCAGGTCCGGGTCGAAGGCCGAGGCATCCGCCCGGTCGTAGAGCGTCTCGTGCTTGATGATCCCTTCCCGCACCTCCCAGGTCAGGTTCAACCCCGGGAAGTCCGGGTAGCGTCGCTCCAGTTTTTCGACGATGCGCAGGCTCTGCGCATTGTGGTTGAACCCCCCGTGGTCGGCCATCAGCTCCGCCAGTGTCTCTTCGCCCGAATGGCCGAAGGCCGGGTGGCCCAGGTCGTGAGCAAGCGCGATCGCCTCGACCAGGTCTTCGTTCAGCCCCAGGGCGCGGGCCAGGGTGCGGCCGATCTGGCAGACCTCCAGCGTGTGGGTCAAACGGGTGCGGTAATAGTCGCCTTCATAGTTCACAAAGACCTGCGTCTTGTACTCGAGGCGGCGGAAGGCGGTCGTGTGCAGGATGCGGTCGCGGTCCCGCATAAAGGCCGTACGGTAGGGAGGTTCTTCCTCCGGGTAGGCCCGGCCGCGGGACTGGCTGCTGTGCACCGCGTAAGGCGCAAGTGAACCTTCTTCGATCGATTCGAGAAGCGTCCGGGAACGTATCATCCCCAAACCTCCGATCCGGATGTGCGCATTGTACTACACGGCCGAACAGGGCGCAAACGTCTTAACGCGCCGGTTGCACACGGGAACCGCGCCGTAGTATAATCCTAGAGGGGCGTAGGTAACCGCTGGCGTAAGGAGCGCACGATGGCACCTTCGCGATGGCTCGATCGTCTGCGCTATGCGTTCGATAATGCCCTTTCCCGCGGTCCGGGCGTGCTGATCGGCTGGCTGGCGCTGGTGACCATCGGGCTGATCCTGGCTGCTTCCCTGGTCGTCTGGGGTGCGGGCATTGCCCCGGGCCGGCCTGGCCTGCTCGAGATCGCCTGGATGAGCCTGATGCGCACGCTCGACGCCGGGACGATGGGCAACGATACGGGCCCCTGGCCCTTCCTGCTCGCGATGTTCGTCGTCACCCTGGGCGGCGTGTTCATCGTTAGCACGCTGATCGGCATCCTCACAACGGGCCTCGAGGCACGGCTCGAAGAACTCCGCAAGGGACGCTCCCGGGTCATCGAGCGCGACCACACGGTCATCCTGGGCTGGAACCCGAAGATCTTTACCCTGATCTCGGAACTCGTCATCGCCAATGCGAACCGGCGCCGCTCCTGCATCGCCATCCTGGCCGACCAGGACAAGGTGAAGATGGAGGACGAAATCCGCAGCCTTGTTCCCGCCCCCGGCCGGACGCGCATTGTCTGCCGTACCGGGAACCCGCTCGAGATGAACGACCTCGAGATCGTTGGCTTCAACGAGGCACGCGCGATCGTCGTCCTCCCGCCACAAGGAGCAGATCCGGATGCCGAGGTGATCAAGACGCTGCTTGCGGTCACCAACCATCCCCATCGCCGGCCGCAGCCGTACCACATCGTGGCCGAAATCCGCGACGCGAAGAACATGCCCGCCGCGTCCCTGGCCGGGCGGGGAGAAGCAGAACTGATCCTGGGCTCGCTGCTGATCGCCCGGATCATCGCCCAAACCTGCCGGCAGTCCGGCCTCTCGGTGGTCTACTCGGAGCTGCTGGACTTTGCCGGGGACGAGATCTACTTCCACGAGGAGCCCGCCCTGGTGGGGAAGACGTTCGGTGAGGCACTTCTTGCCTACGAGGACTCCGCGCTGATGGGACTGGTACAGGACGGCCAGGTGCGTCTGAACCCGCCTATGGAGACGCGCATCGGGCCCGGAGACCAGGTGATCGCGATCTCCGAGGACGACGACACCGTGCGGCTATCCGGCCTGCAGGATTTGGGGATCCGCCATGACGCGATCCAGCACGTGCCACCGGTTAGCCCCCGGCCGGAACGGACACTGATCCTCGGGTGGAATTCGCGGGCGCCGTTCGTGGTCAATGAGCTCGAACAGTACGTCGCTCACGGCTCGGAGCTCACCATCGTCAGCGACTGCCCAGGGGTAGAGGAAGCGCTGGCGCGATACTGCGCCGGGGTGACCCGGCAGAAGATCTCCTTCCTTCGCGGTGACACGACCGACCGCCGTACCCTCGACTCTTTGGACATCGAACGGTACCAGCACGTGATCATCCTTTCGTACTGCGATACGCTGGACCGCCAGGAGGCGGATGCGCGCACGCTGATCACCCTGCTCCATCTCCGGGAGATCTCCGAGCGCTGCGGGCATCGCTTTTCCATCGTAAGCGAGATGCTGGACGAACGCAATCGCAACCTGGCGGAAGTCACGCGCGCGGACGATTTCATCGTGAGCGACCGGCTCATCAGCCTGATGCTCGCGCAGGTGTCGGAGAACAAGAAGTTGAACGCCGTGTTCGCGGATCTCTTCGATGCCGAAGGCTCGGAGATCTATCTCAAGCCGGCCGGCCACTACGTCCGGCTGCACGAGCCGGTCAACTTTTACACCGTGGTCGAAGCCGGCCGGCGGCGTGGCGAGGTAGCGCTCGGCTACCGCCTGCACGAGTTCGCTCAGGATGCCACGCGCTTCTACGGAGTCGTCCTGAACCCGGACAAGTCCCGTACGGTCACGTTCGACGAGGCAGACCGGGTGATTGTCCTCGCGGAATCGTGAGGCAGGCGGTCTGCACCCATCCAGCATCGAACGGAGGCAGGACACGTTGGGCGAGTCGCAGATCGTCTTCTACGGCACAACGTGGTGCGGTATGTCGCGGCGGCGCCGGCAGCTACTGGACCGCTACCAGATCCCGTACCGCTGGGTCGACATCGACCAGGACGAAGCAGCGGCGCGCTTTGTCGAGCAGGTGAACCACGGCTTCCGCAGCGTCCCGACGATCGTCTTTCCGGACGGCAGGATCCTGGTCGAGCCCTCCGAGGAGCAGCTTCGCCACGCACTGGGGATCGAAGGATGAACGCTGCGCTGTTCTTCCTGGGAGTACTGTTGTTGTTCCTGGCCGTCGCCGCAGTGGTGTACCTCGCCGTACGGCTAGGGGCTGTGTTGTTCCGCGCGCTGGAAAGACCAGCGCGCGATAGCGACGGCGAGGGCCGCCACGAAGATGAACCATGAGGCCCCCGCCCACACAGAGGAGGATGGCGTGAACGAGGATCGGGGCATCAAGGGATCCCAGAAGCGGCCGACGGGGATCGGAGGACACCTCGCGGGAGGCGATCAGCCTCCTGTGACCCAGGGCGGGGCGGTGCCCCCGGGGGCGGGGGAAACCTCGGCCCAGGAACGGGTTGCAACGCTGCAGCGGCGGCTGGACCAGGTGCGAAACCGCGCGGCGCTCACCGAACTGCGAGGAGCCCTGACGCATCTGGATGCGCTGATCGCTGGCTTCCCGACCGCCCTGGCCGAGATCCGCCGCCTGGGATACGTGTACCGGGCCGGCCTGGAACAGGAAACCGAAAGCCTCCGGGAACAATGGCGGGGGCTGCGCGGGCAGGTAGAAAGCGAGGCGGCGTCGCAGGGTCAGCTCCTGCTTCAGCAGGCCGAGACGTTGCACCGGCGGCTGGGGACGCTTCCCGGCCGGCCAGACCCGCTGCAACTCGAGGCGCTGGAACGCGAACTCGAGAGCCTGGAGCAACGCGTCGCAGATACGTACGGGGGGTTAGAGCGCCTCTACGCCACCCTCGAAGGCAAAGCCAGAGAGATGGAGCGCCTCCTGCGGAACCTCCGCTGGATGCTGGAACAACAGGCGGGAGCGAGCTTCCGTCTGCGGCCGGACGAGAACCTTGTCGAAGCGATGGAAGCCCAGTACCTGAGCGGCGGGGAACAGGAAGGTCCAGAAGGCGTTCTCTATCTGACCGATCAACGGCTGCTGTTCGAGCAGAAGGAAGATGTGACCCGGAAAAAGTTCCTGTTCATCCCGACGGAAAAGGAGCGGGTGCAGCGCCTCCTGCTCGAGGCCCCGATCGGCGCCGTGCAGCGGAGCAAGGCCGAGGAGCGGGGGGCTTTGGTCTGGAAGAAGGAACTGCTCGAACTGCACTTCTCCTCCCAGGCCCCTGTGTCGCAGGCTCGCTTCATCCTGAAAGGGGATTCCGAGGCGTGCCAGGCGCTGATCGGCCGCATCCAGAGCGGGGATATCGCAGGGGAACGCGTCGGCGGGGCTCCGGCCGAAGCCGCCACACCCACAGGGCAGATCCCGAGCCGATGCCCGGCCTGCGGCGCCGCCCTGACCACCGAGATCGTGCGGGGGATGCGCAGCGTGACCTGTGGCTACTGCGGGAGCGTCATCCCGCTCTGAGGCAGCCCTTCGGAAGCCCGGAGTGCGTTTCTGGCCCAGGCCAACGCCTCGTCGCGGGTGTGGATCTCGCCGGCCGCCTGTGCCTCACGGATCCCTTCCAGCAGCCTGCCGACCCAGGGCCCTGGCTCCAGCCCGAGTGCGGCAACAAGGGTACTTCCGTCCAGCAACTTCGGCGGATCGATGACCACGTCTCGCTGCTCCTGGGCCAGCCTCAGGACGTCGGTCGCCCGCGCAAGGTTGTCCTGTCGTGTCCCCAGACGGTGTTCGAGCCGTTCCACCAGGTCCAGGAGCAATGCCGCCTCGGCC
This sequence comes from Chloroflexia bacterium, assembly GCA_041082245.1. GTDB lineage: Bacteria > Chloroflexota > Chloroflexia > DTKN01 > DTKN01 > DAOTVY01. Next base: position 73,412 of record JBDOIE010000191.1, on the reverse strand, counting down.
ACCGCGCCGCAGGCCCGGAAGAAACGGTAAACCGCGCGCGGCGCAACCACGCTTCCCTCCCATAGCCCTTCGACCTCCGGCCTTGCCACTGCTGTGGCCAGAGCCCGCACCTCCCGGTCGCTCAGCCGCAGGCGCCGACCCACGCGCCGCGCGGCCCCCCGCGGCGGCTGTACGTGGTGCAGCAGCGCGGCCAATTTCACGACAAAGAGCACGGTGCGCTCGTCGCACAGCGTTGCATCAAGGCGATGCAGCAGGTCAGCCGGATCGGGCGGCTCGATCCGCAAGCCCGGCCGGCCACCGTTCTCGGGTACCCCCCTCAGATGCGACACGATCGCTTCCAGGGAGGTCACAACTTCCCAGAGGTGCGCGATCCCAGGGGTTCCTCCCGTCTCGACCTCCGGCAAGACCTGCCGCAGGAGGCCGTATTCTTCCAGCAAGGGCAGGAAGCGGCCGGCCCGGGGACAGAGCAACAAGCGCGCCAGTTCGTCACGGATGCGCTCCCACGACACCCGGGCCAGCAGCGGAGCGGCTTCTCGCGCCCAGCAAGCGGTGCTCGGATCCACCGCAAAGTCGAGTTCCGCCGCCAGCCGCACCACACGCAGCGTGCGCAGCGGATCGTCCAAGAGCGATTCGCGGCCCAGGGCCCGCAGCATTCGCCGTTTCAGATCTCCCCTTCCGCCAAAGGGATCGATCACACGCCCCTCTACCTCCACTCCCCTAAGTGCCTCTGGAAACGCCTCTAACGTGAGGGCCATCGCGTTGATCGTGAGGTCCCGTGCGGCCAGGTCGGTGCGGAGGTCGCCACCGCGCATCGCGGCCACGTCCACCGTACGGCGGCGCTCCCCGGTCCGGGCACCGAGGACAATCCGCGCGATCGCGTGCCCCTCGTCCAGCAGCACAAAGGCGCCCCCCAGCGCCCGGGCCAGCCGGCGCGCAAGCCCCACCGCATCGCCGGCGACCACCAGGTCCAGGTCGTGCAGCGGCCGGCCCAGCAGGAGGTCCCGGACGCAGCCGCCCACGAAGAAGGCTTCCGTCCGTTCTTCGCGGAGCGCGCGTACCAGCCGGGCAACCACATCCTGCACCACGACGGTGTCAGACTTTTGCTCCACGCTCTTCCCCAGCAAGATCCCGGGACAGCTGTTCACGTACGGCGCGATGCCGTTCCCACTCGCTGTAGACACAGCCGCAGTAATCCTGGCGGTAAAGCCCGTAGACTTTCGCCAGGCGGCCGCGCTCGCTCCAGCCCCGCCGGAACCGCTCGTAGTAAAACGGTACGCCATACGCCGCAGCCGCCTCTTCCCCTGCGGCACGGACGGCCGCTTCGTCCTGGTGGATGCTCACGAGGAGGGTCGTGGAAAAGGCATCGAAGCCGCCGGCCCGTGCCGCCTGGGCTGTGCGAGCCAGGCGCAGACGGTAGCAGATCGCGCACCGTTCTCCGAACGACTCGTGCCCGTGCACCGCACGCAAGAAAGATACCAGGTCGTAACTTTGCTCGTCCAGCACCGGCAGCTCGACGGCTTCGGCCAGCTTCTGAAGCGCTTCCCGGCGTCGCTCGTGCTCCGTGTACGGGTGGATGTTCGGGTTGTACCAGAACGCCGTCACGGTAAACCCTTGCGCGCGGAGATGCTGCACGGGATAGGTCGCGCAGGGGCCGCAACAGACGTGGAGCAAGAGCCGCTTCCCTTCCCCGGGGCGTGCAGGCTCTGGCTGCGGTTCCGGACGGAAGACCTCTCGGAGCAACCGGATCGTGAGCGGTTCCTCCGAGAGAAGTTCCGCACGCCCTGCGCCAACCAGCGCCCGGGCCCGCTCGGTCGAGCAAGGGGAAAGCCTCCGACCGGCGGAATCGTACACGATGGCCGTCTTCTTCGGGGGCCCGGACATCGCTCACCTCGCCTACCAGAGGCTACGCTGCTGGGCTTCGAAGCGCTCCTCGGGATACGGGAGGCCAAGGTGCTCGTAGGCCAGGCGGGTGGCCACGCGGCCACGGGGAGTCCGCTGCAGGAACCCGAGCTGCAGGAGGTACGGTTCGTAGACGTCCTCGACCGTGTCCACCTCCTCCGACGTGGCTGCCGCGATAGTCGTCAGGCCGACCGGGCCACCATCGAACTTTTCGATGATCGTGCGCAACAGGCGACGGTCCACTTCGTCCAGGCCCAGTTCGTCCACCTCGAGCATGCGCATCGCCGCCTGGGCGACCTCTGCCGTGATGACCCCATCCGCCATCACCTGGGCGTAGTCGCGCACGCGCTTCAGCAACCGGTTGGCTACCCGGGGCGTGCCGCGGGAACGCCGCGCGATCTCCCGGATGCCGCTTTCGTCGATCGCCACACCCAGGATACGTGCCGACCGGCGCACGATCTGCTCCATTGCCTCCAGGCTGTAAAAGTCCAGCCGGAAAGTGGCGCCAAAGCGGTCCCGCAGTGGGGAGGTCAGCAGTGCGAGGCGCGTGGTCGCGCCGATGATCGTGAAGGGGGGAAGCCGCAGCCGGAGCGTCCGTGCCCCGGGGCCCTTCCCAACAACCAGGTCCAGGGCAAAATCCTCCATCGCGGGGTACAGCACCTCCTCCACGACCCGGTTCAGCCGGTGCACCTCATCGATAAAGAGGATGTCCCCGCGCTGGAGGTTCGTCAGGATCGCGGCCAGGTCTCCGGCGCGCTCGATCGCCGGCCCCGCCGTCACCTTGATCGCGACCCCCATTTCGTTCGCGATCACGTGCGCCAGGGTCGTCTTCCCCAGGCCCGGCGGGCCGTAGAAGAGGATGTGATCGAGCGTCTCGCCGCGCGCCTTGGCCGCCGCAATGGCCACGCGCAGGTTGGCAAGCACTTTTTCCTGGCCGTACAACTCGTGGAGCCACTGCGGACGCAGCGACTGCTCGGCCAACCGTTCTTCCTCGCGCGCCTTCGGAGAAACGATGCGCTCTTCCATGCCTGCCTCCGGGCGAATCAGGCCCATTATACCATACCGGGCCTTGCGGGTATCCGCAGGGCGACGGGGGCGAAAGACCGGCGGTGCAGGGGGCAGGGTCCCCACCGCTCGAGCGCCAGGCGATGCTCGCGCGTCCCGTACCCCTTGTTCCGCTCGAAGCCGTATACAGGGTAGGCACGAGCCCATTCCGCCATCAGGCGATCGCGGTAGACCTTGGCGACGATGGAGGCCGCCGCGATCGAGATGGCCCGTGCATCGCCGTGCACCAGGGCTCGCTGTGGCAGGGGCAGCTCCGGAAGCGAAAGGGCGTCCAGCAACAGGGCACGGGGCGGGATGCGCAGGCGACCGATCGCCTGCCGCATCGCCAGGCGCGTGGCCCCCACGATCCCCAGGGCGTCGACCAGCGCCGGCGACACGACCCCGACTCCCACTGCCTCGGCTACCTGGAGCACCCGCTCCGCCAGGCGTGCCCGCACGCGGGGGCCCAGGCGCTTCGAGTCGTCGACGCCGGCCAGGATCTCCGGATCCTCCTGCAGCCGTTCGATGGGGAGGATCACCGCCGCTGCCACGACCGGCCCGGCCCAGCAACCTCGACCGACTTCGTCCACGCCGGCCACGGGGTACAGCCCCAGGGCCGCGAGCGCCAGTTCCTCATCGCAAGTCGGTGCCATCTTCCCGCTCCGCGATGTACAGCAGCACCTGGTCTTTCCCCACAGAGACCCTGTGCCAGGCAACGCGAAAGCCCTCCGCAGGAAGCTTCCGCCCGGAGGACCCGCCTTCCAGCAAGCCGCACACCAACCGCAAAGGCGACACGTTCCCCGTACGCACCGAATGCACGACCACGACGCGCCCGCCCGGCCGGAGCACCCGGCGGAACTCGGCCCAGGAAGCCGGATCGTAGATGTACGGAGAAGGAAACACGCTGAGCACGGTCTCAAAAGCAGCCGGGGGAAACGGCAACGCCTGTGCCCGTGCCTGACACAATGGGACGGGAGGGACGCAGCGACGGAGGCGACGGCGCGCGCACTTTAACATCTCACCCGAAAGGTCCGAGCCCACCGCCGGTACCTGATCCGCCAGGCGCAAGAGCATCCGTCCTGTTCCACACCCCACTTCCAGCACAGGCCCTCGCTTCAGATACGGGAGCGCTGTCTCTCCCCAGGTCGTCCAGCGGCCGAAGGAGACCAGCCAGGCAACGGCGTCGTAGGCCCAGGCAAAGTCCTGGTAGAGATGCCGCAGGAACCGCCCGAGGATCCGTTCCATCCAGGCGCCCATACCGGTCACGCGCGGCTATGGTTCACCATACTCCGCCAGGCGCTGTTGCGCTTCTTCCGCCTGGGGCGTTCCAGGTGCGACTTCTGCCACACGCGCCCAGGCGGCCCGCGCGCCTTGGCGGTCTCCCAGCGCTTCCAGCACATACCCCAGAAGCAGGAGGGCCTCCGGCTTGTCCGGCGCGTCGGTCAGCACCTGCGTCAGTTCCTGGCGCGCCTGGGTAACCAGGTTCAGGTTGCCCTGTAGCTCCCCCTGGTAGAAGAGCACCTCCGCGAGGTAGGTGCGAATGTCTGCATCGGCCGGCTGAAGGGCCAGTGCCCGCGCATAGTACTCGCCGGCTTCCTCGAAAAGTCCCGCAGCGCGGGAGGTATCTCCACGCTGCCAGGCGGTGATGCCCTCCCCGTAGGCCCGGTTGCCCAGCTCGAGCAGCGCGGGCAGGTCCTCGGGGCGGTCGGCTTGCCGGGTCTGCGTCAGTTCCACGGCCACGCCCGAGCCGACGAGCACCACCAGCCCGAGCACGGCGGCGAGCCGCCAGAAGGCCTTGCTGCCCAGGAAGCGGGTGCGCTTCGCTGGGCGGCGCGGTGCCCGGGGCGCATACGAAGGGCGACGACGCGCTGTTTCCTCTCGTGATGTACGGCTTGCTTCGTTCCGTTTGCCCCGTGGGGGACGCGGCCGGTAGTCGACCGATGGATACGACATCTCGTGTTCCTCCACCCCAGCACACCGTGCGTTGCACGGTGCGCACCAGCACGTTTGCTTCCATCTTACCATACCTCGGGGACGCAAACAAACGCTATGCGGCCGGCAGTGCAAGCGAAAAAGGATGGGCCTCAATGGCAGGGATATTTCCTGCGGGTAGCGCTGCATATTGACAACCGGTTGCAAGATGTTTAGAATATTCCGGAAGAAAGGAGGGGAGTATGCCGGAAGGCAAACCGCGATCGTTCCACACGATGCGAGAGATGCCCGCGAGCGAGCAACCGCGGGAGCGGCTGTACCACCTGGGAGCCTCTGCGCTGTCGGATGCAGAGCTCCTGGCGATCCTTCTGCGCACGGGGATGCGCGGACGAACAGCGCTGGAACTCGCGCGCGAATTGCTCCTCGCGTTCGGGGGGCTGGAAGGGCTAATGCGTACGCCGCCCGGGGAACTCGCGCGTCAGCCCGGTATGGGGCTGGCCAAAGCTGTCCAGGTCAAGGCCGCACTCGAAATCGGACGACGCCTGATGCTTTGCCCGCAGGGCGAAAAGGCCGTTATCCGCTCCCCTGACGACGCCGCGCGCCTCCTGCAGGCGGAGCTGGCGTACCAGGAGCAGGAACAGGTGCGTGCCCTTCTTCTGGATGCCCGACACCACTTCCTGCGGCAGGTGCTCGTCTACCAGGGGAACGTGCGCTCTGCCGTGGTGCGCATCGGGGAGCTGTTCCGCGAAGCCGTTCGGGAGAACGCATCGGCCCTCATCGTCGCGCACAACCACCCTTCAGGAGATCCCACGCCGAGCCCCGAAGACATCGCCCTCACGCGGGAAATCGCGCGCGCGGGCGAGTTGCTCGGCATCGAACTGGTGGACCACCTGGTCGTTGCGCGCCAGGCCTATGTCTCGCTCCGCGAGCGAGGGGTGGGGTTCGGAGGGTGACGCTTCAGCGCTGGCGACGGTGGACGAGGACGTTCTCTTCCAGGGAGTAGACGCGGCCTTTCCAGGGAATGCCAGGGCCGAAGTGGGCCTGCCAGATCGAATGGAGCACCATACCCAGGGCGACCAGCACCATCAGTCCGTGGAGGAAGCAGGGCCAGCGGTCCATACGCAGCCGCCGCGCCACGAGCAGCCGGCCCACCCAGGGCAAGACGATTTGCACCACCGGCCAGCTCCAGGAGGCGCGGTCCCAGTGTCCACCCCGCCAGGCAAGGTAGAGGAGGAAATAGGGACCGAGGAACAGAAGAAAATTCACGCCCAGCAGCCCCACGAGCCCGATCAGGAAAAAGTCAAAGGCGGCGTAGGCGCTCTTGGCCAGCCCGCGCCAAACTTCGCCCAGGTTGTGGTACAACCGCACGGAAAGGACATCGCGGCCGTTCAGCAGCACGAGCCGGCCCCCGTACTGCTTGACCAGACGGCCCAGGGCCATATCCTCAGCGATGGCCTGTCGCACCGCACCGTGACCGCCGATGGCACGATAGAAGGACGCCCGAAAGAGGAGGAACGGCCCGAACGCCATGGAGAAGAGCGGTTCAGGGCTGCGCGAGACCAGGCCCAGGGGCAACAGGAAGAGCGGAAAAAACGGGATGAGGGGGAGGATGACCTTTTCCCAGAAGGAGCCCGTCTCGAGATAGGGTATGTAGGTGAGCAGGTCGGCTCGCTCCTGCAGGGCTGCCCGCACCGAAGCAGAGACCGAGATCGGCGTATGTACCGTATCCGCGTCGGTGAACAGAAGCCATTCACCACGCGCTTCACGGGCAAGCTGGTAACATGCAAACGTCTTCCCATGCCAGCCGGCCGGCAGTGGCCGTCCCCGCAAGAGCCGGACACGGGGGTCCTTCTGCGCGATCTCCTGTACGATCTCGGCCGTACGGTCGCTAGAATCGTCGTCCAGCACGAGGATCTCCATCCGTGGATAGTCCTGCTGGCGGAGCGACTCCAGACAGCGGCCGATGTTCCGTTCCTCGTTCCGCGCCGGAACCAGCACCGAAACGAACGGAAGGGGATCGGGCAGAGGACCGTCGCGCGGCGGCTCGCGGAAGAGGCGGAGGTTGTTGAGCAGGTTCAGCAGCATCAGCACAAGCAGCAGCGTGATCGCGAGCTGGTAAAGGAGCATCGCCTCTCCTTCGGTCGATCAAACATGCTGTGCCGCAGTCGGCGGGTCGGGGGACTCCTGCGTCTCCGGTTCTTCTGAGACATCCTCGCGGAAAAACCCGGGCCGGGCGCCGTCGTGCCAGCCAGCCGCCGCCCAAACGCGGCGTTCGTGGGGCGCGTCGAGCCATTTCTTCAGCGCCAGCGCCAGGAACAGCGCAAGGGCATAGAACACCATCGGCCAGGGGTAACCGAACACGCGCGGCAGGAGAAGCATCGTGAGCACGCCCACGACGATGCTCTTGTTAAAATCGTGCAGGAAGAGCTGGGACAGGCCGAACAGCGCCAGCCCCCCGAGCGCTGCCTCCGGCATCCAGGCCATGATCACCCCGATCGTCGAGGCGACACCCTTGCCTCCTCGGAAGCGAAGGAAGACGGGGAAACCGTGTCCGGCGATTGCCGCCGGCCCAGCAAGCAGCGCAAAGGCCGGAGCAACGTGCAGCACGTCGCGCGCAAACATCACCGCGGCCATCCCTTTGAGGCCATCGAGCAGCGAGACGATGGTACCCCAGGCTGGCCCGACCACGTGCCAGACGTTCCGGCCACCGACGTTTCCCTCTCCGACCTCACGGATGTCCAATCCGGTGCGGCGCCGCGTGATCAGATAGGCGAAGGGGATCGAACCAAGAAGGTACGCAAACAACACCGCCAGGAGGTCGCGCAGTTCCACGTCCCACCTCCTCCGCCTGCATCCGGCGATCTCGCTCCTAACGCCGCATCAAGCGCCAGGCAAGCCAGCAGAGCAGGCCCACCAGAAGGCCGCTTCCGACCGCGATCGCAGCGACCTGTTCCGGGATGAGCGGCTGCCGCACGACGATCCCGCTGGGCGGGACATAGTGCCGCATGTACGCCCAGAGCCGGAAAAAGTCCCGCATCGCGCGAAAAACCACCCGGAAACTGCCCCCTGACTGTTCCCCGACCAGACGGGGATAGTGGTGTACCCCAACCTCGGTCAGGGTTGCCCCAGCTTTCCGCGCCTTCGCGAGCATCTCGGTATTGATCAGGGCACCCCCGAAGGTGAGGTCCATGCCGCGCAGCAGGTCGCCCCGAAACACTTTGAAGGCGCAGTCGATGTCGCGCAGGCGGATGCCGAAGAAGACCCGCACCGCCAGGTTAAAGATCGCCGCGTACACCAGCCGGAGCCACGGATCGCGTCGCCGGATACGGTAGCCGGCCACGATATCGTAAACGCCGATGTAGGGGAGGAAGCGTTCCAGATCAGCGATGTCGAACTGGCGGTCCGCATCCATGAACATCACATAGTCGCCGCGGCTATGGGAAAATCCGGTGGTGAGCGCGTCCCCATAGCCCCGGTTTACCGTGTGGTGTAGCGCCACCACGTGCGTGTTTTCAGCCGCCAGCCGGTCGGTGATCTGGGGGGTCGCGTCGCGGCTGCCGTCGTCTACGACGATGATCTCAAAGTCGCGTACCAGCCCGGGCAGCACTTCCAGGCAGGAACGGACCACGACCTCGATATTCGCCTCTTCGTTGTGTGCGGGCAGGACGACGGAAAGCGTTGCGTCCAGCACCCCGCGCCTCCTTCTCTCAGGGCTTCCATTGGGAGTACTGCGCGATGTAGGCTTTGACCGCCTTGTAAGCCGGCCGCGGCTCCCAGGCCGCGTTCAGCAGCCCGAACGCCGCCTTCTCGTCGCTCGGGGGCGTGATCGGGGCAAAGTTCAGGTTCCAGATGAACATCGCCCCAAGCCAGGGCTGGTAGATCGTTCGCCCCATTTCCAGCGCCTGCACGATGTACTCGGCCTGTTGCTTCGCGGTGTTGTCCGCCGCATACTCGTACCCCTGTGCCGGGGTATCGGTGATCCCCTCGATGGAAGCCCAACCGAACTCGGTGATCCAGATCTGCTTGTCCCCGTCCCCGTTCTCCTCCATCACGGCGCGGATGTTCTCCACGTGGCGGAAATAGTGCGTCGAATGGTCCAACCAGTTCGGGTAGGGACCGGGTTTCTCGGGCCAGAGCGTATCCGGAGGGTTGTGCGTCCCCGCGACGTGTACTGCGAGCACGTCGAAGTAGTTCCGCACCTCGCCGCCGTTGTAGGCGTATGCCTCCCGCAGGTACTTGACGTCAGGGATCGAAACCGCGGGATCGTCCCAGCCGGTGGGGGTCAGCGGGCCAAACAGCACGATGGCGTAGGGGTCGACCTGTTTGATCCGGGTGTAGGCGACCTTAAGGAGCTCCACATACCGCCCGGCTCCTTCCACATAGCCGTCGTTCTCCACGGCGTAGTTCTGCTCGTTCCAGATCTCGTAGGCCTGGATCTTCCCCTGATAGCGCGTCGCCATGTCGGCGAGAAAGTCGCCCAGGTCGTTCGGGTCCGCCGGCATCCCATAGCCGCCCGTCTCCGTAGCCCAGGCCGGGGACCGGACGATGCTCACCAGGAGCTTCCGGTTGTGGCGGCCCACGGCGGCAACCACGTTGTCCAGTTCGTCCCAGATGTACTCCCCTTTGGCCGCCTCGATGTCCCGCCAGCTCACCTGCTGGCGTACCCACTCCGCCCCGAGGTCGTCCACGAATCCCATCACCTGGTCATAGTCCATGTAATACAGGTGCACGTCGATCCCGAAAGAGAAATAGGGCGTTTTCATCGGGAAGGTGGGATCGGGCAAAGGCGTCGCTGTGGGAGGCGGGGTCGGGGTAGGCGCCTCGGTGGGCGATGCCGGAGGGAGAGGCGTCTGGGTCGGGCCACCCGGGGTGCTGGGTGGTTGTCCGCAGGAAACCAGAAACGCGGCCACAAGAAGCCAACTCAAGGGTATCCACCAGCGGTGCTTCATGCCATCCTCCTTGGTAAGTCGCTACGCTCACTTCGGCATCCGCACGAGCGCCTCGTAGGCCGGCCGCGGGGTGCCATCCGGCCGGATGACGCCGAAGGGGGCTTTCTCGTCCCAGGGCGGGAATTCCTGCGCGAAGTTCAGGTTCCACAGGAACATCGCGCCGAGCCAGGGCTGGTACTCGGTGCGGCCCTTCTCGAAGGCACGTACGAGGTACGAGGCCTGTTCCTGTTCCGAGTTCTGGTAGGCGTATTCGTAGCCCGGAGCCGCACGGTCGGTCACGTTCTCGGTCGACGCCCACCCGAACTCGGTGACCCAGATCTTCTTGTCCCCCATACCGGCCGCTTCCACCACCGCCCGGATCTTTTCCAGGTGGCGGAAGTAGTGGCTCGTGTGGTCCGTCCATCCGTCAGGGCCGGGGTTCTCCGGCCAGAGTGTGTCGGGCGGGTTGTTCGCCCCCGCCACATGGACACCGAGCACGTCGAAATAGTTCCGGATTGCCCCACCCTGGTACTCCAGCATCTGGCGCAGGTAGGTCAGGTCATCGATCGCGACGTAGGGGTTGTTCACGCCCGTGGGGGTGAGCGGCCCACACACCACGATCGCGCCGGGGTCCGACTGCTTGATCCGGCTGTAGGCCACCTTCAACAACTCCACATACCGCCCCGGCCCTGCGACATACCCCGCATTCTCCACGGCATAGTTCTGCTCGTTCCAGATCTCATAGGCCATCCCCTTCCCCTTGTAGCGGGAAGCCATCGCGGCCAGGAAATCACCCAGGTCCGCCGGGTTGTCCGGCATCCCGTGGCCGCCATCGTGCCTCGCCCAGGAAGGGGACCAGACAATGCTGAACAGCACCCGAACCCCTCGCCGGGATGCCGTATCGACGATCTGGTCCAGGAAACCCCAGTTGTACGAGCCCTTGGCCGGCTCGATGTCCGCCCAGTGTACCTGCTGGCGGATCCAGCCGAAGCCTGCCCGCTGGACGAGGTCGAGCACGCGGTTCAAATTCGCGCCCGTCAGGTGGACGTCGAAGCCGTAGATCATCCCGGATGCCTGAGGCGGGGGCGGCGCAGGCGGGGTGGGAGGGGTGGAGATCGGGTGCGAGGCCAGGTACTCGGAACCCAGCAGTCCCAAGAGGACCTCGTAGGGCGTCCCAGCCAGTTCAGGATGGTACTCGAACCGGTTCCGCTCGAAGTATTGCACGAGATAGGTCTGGCCGTCCGTCGGGCTCACTTCGTAGAACGGTTCGGAGATCGGATATCCGAAGATGGGCAATCCCCCGTGGCGTTGCCAGTACGAGAGGAAGAGGCCGGAGAGCGAATGTCCCCCGTAGTAGGGGAAGTAGAGCCGCCCCGGTGTATCGTAGTGCGGAGGCGGTGCAGGGTCGAACCAGCGCCCCTGGGTGACGATCACTCCGAGCAGCCGCAGCAGGACCTGGTAGCGGGTCCCGGCGTACTCCGGATGGTACTCAAAGATCGCGCGCTCGAAGTACTGGGTGAGGTAGACGTTCCCGTCCGTGCTGACATCCATAAATTCGTCCGTCATCGGGTACCCGAAGATGTACAGCCCCCCGTACCGCTCCCAGTAGTCCAGGAAGGCCCCGGAGACCGTGTGCCCGGTTTGTGGAAAGTAGCGGGAACGGGTGGACCCGGGAGCCGCCGATGCAGGCACAGCTGTGAAGCTCCCGAGCAACACGAGCAGGAGCAGCAGCCACGACACGGAACGACGTACCGCCATCGAGCGAACCTCCTCTCCGTACTCAGGGCCCACCAGCGCGCGAATCGCCGCGCATTATAGCACGTCCAGTGGCGCCGGGCAAATCGTACGCGCCCGAGGGAACCGGCTCCGGCCACGGCTCGCGGACGGCAAGTCCCAGCGCTTCTCGGGCTTCGGCGACAACGAAGAAGGAGCCGGTGACACAGACCAGGCCCTCTGGCCCGGCCCGTTCGCGGGCGATCCGCAACGCCTCCGCTACCGGGTTTGCCGGCCGAGCCGGAACGCCCTGTCTCTCCACCAGCGCGGCGAGGACCTGGTCGTCCACCGCCCGGTGGTGCGCCGCTCGCGTGGTCACCACCTGGTCCGCAAGCGGCACCAGCGGACGGATCAGGCCGAGCAGGTCCTTGTCCGCAGATGCACCCAAGACGAGGATGCGCGGCTGCCGTTTCGCGAAGCCCTCTTCGACCAGGGCAGAGGCCAGCGCTTTCGCCGCCGCAGGGTTGTGCGCCCCGTCGACCACGGTAAGCGGCCGGCCGGCCACGATCTCCAGGCGGCCCGGCCACTGTACATCGCGCAGCCCTTCGCGCACCGCATCCTCCGGGATGTGCCAGCCGTGGGACCGCAGCAGCATGACGGCGAGTACCACCAGACGGGCGTTCTCCCGCTGGTGGGGGCCGGCCAACCCTGGCACCGTCGCAAGCTCCTCTGGAATGGTGTGCACCGTCGCCCCGACCGCCCGGCAGTGCCGCAGCACAACCTCCCATGCATCAGGTTCCTGCCGCGCGCAGGCGACCATCCCGCCTTCGGGGACCGCTCCCGCCTTCTCTGCGGCGATTTCCACCACGGTGTCCCCCAGGTAGGCCTGGTGGTCGAGCGAAATCGGCGTAAGGACGGTCAGGACAGGCCGAAGGGCATGGGTGGCATCGCTCCGTCCCCCCATGCCCGCCTCGACCACCGCGAGCTCGACCCCCTGCTGCGCGAAATGCCGCATCGCGAGCGCCGTGAGTCCTTCGAAGAGCGTCAGCGGACCGATTTCCCATGCCAGGCTCGCCTCGAGTTCAGGAAGAACGAATCGGAGGCCGGAAAGGAACTCGTCGCGACCAATGGGCAGGCCATCGACCCGGATGCGTTCCCGGGGTGTATGCAGGTGCGGCGACGTGTACAGGCCCGTCCGGTACCCCGCAGCACGCAGCACGGCCTCCAGCATCGCGGCAGTCGAGCCCTTACCTTTTGTGCCGATCACTCGCACGATCGGCATGCGTGCGTCTGGAGCTCCCAAGCGATCGAGCAGACGGCGGGCCCGCAGCGGACTCGCGTGCGCGTGGTCCGGAAAGGATTCCTTTCGCCGGACGTAAAGCGAAAGGTAGCTTTCCAGCTCGGAAATCATCTGGTGGAAGCTCAGGGGAGACATCTCCGGAGCAACTAGAGCGCGGCGGATCGTTCGCCCACCAAACGGGCGCCGACAAAGGGGAAAGCCTCGCTCACCAGGCTGCTCAGCGCCTGCCCGATCGGTTCGCCTTTGCGAAGGATATAGTACGGAACCCGCTGCACAATGAGCTCCGCGCGCACCGCCTCCAGTTCTTGCCACCCACCGAAGGTCGCGCCGTCCACAAGCACCGCCACGGCATGCACGCCGCTGTACAGGAGATCGCGCAACCCCAGCTGCACCCACCGCGGGTCCGTCGAGCAAGTGATGACGATCAAGCTGGTGTGCCGGCCGAAGCGGTTCGCCTCTGCAGCCAGCACTTGCGCCAGCGGCGTCGTCCCGTGGGCACGCAGGATCGCCAGGCTTTCCAGGAAACGGTAGAACTGTCGCGGTTCGCGTTCTGGGGGGATCACCTCCCGGTACTGGCCCCACGCGATCAGGCCGGTGTTTCGCCGCTGCTGAAGGATCAGGTGCCGGCCGAGCGAGGCCGCAGCCGTGATGATGTACTCTTCGGTCGACTCGGCGGTGCGGACCTCCTGAGCGATATCCGGCGGAGGCGCACCACGCCACGCCTCGCTGCGTTGCACGCCGCGTTCCAGGTCGAGGACAATCCAGACATCCGCCGAAGGGTCCAGCTCGAACTCTTTTACGATCAACCGCCGATGGCGTGCGGTAGACCGCCAGTGGATACGGTTGTAGCTATCGCCTGGAGCATAGTCGCGGATCTCGGATACGTTCGGGGTCACCTGATGGGTACGTCGTCGGGTGGCAGTGCCCCCGGGCAATTCAGCCGGGGGCAGGTGAAATCCGTAGACCGGTTCGGTAGCCGGATAGACAAGCACTTCCGTCGTCGTCGGGATGCAGTGACGGAAAAGGAAGAGCCCAAGTGGATCACCCGTGGAGATCCAGATCGGCCCAAAGGTGTACTTTCCACGCAGGCGACAGGTCGTGCGTGCCCAGAGGCGCCTCCGTTCCTTCGGAGGAACGCTGGTCACGAAACGGGTCGCGTGGCCGGGAAGGTCGTTGCGGTCCTCCACCTCCACCCACAGTTTGGGCCAGGCGCTCTGGTTGTGCACGACCAGGCGCTCCTCGATCTCCTTACCGACCTGAGCTCGCGTGGTGCGCAGTTCCCTCCAGGCGTTCAGCCCGCGACGGTTCATCTGCGCCCACAGGTAGCACACCACCAGGAGCGCGGCCAGCAGGTAGAACAGATGGAACAGGATGCGGTTGCCCGTCCCTTGAGCCATAAAAAAGACCGCTACCGTAAAGAGAAAGAGCAGCAGCGCTCGCATCAGTCTCTGCCCTCCAGGGGCACGGTGATGATCACCGCCGTCCCCTTCCCCGGAACGGAGCGGATCTCCGTGCGCCCGCCGATCAAGCGCGCGCGCTCCTCCATGTTCAGCAAGCCGAAACTACCGCGCTTCTCGTAGCCGGCCCGCACCGCTTCCACGTCGAACCCGACGCCGTCATCCTGCACGACCGCGACCAGGTTCCCTCCTTGCCGCGCCAGGCGCATCCAGACGTTCTTTGCTCTGGCATGCTTGCGCGCGTTGTTGACCGCTTCCTGCATGATCGTGAAGACGGTGGCTTCGACCTTCGGGTCCAGGCGCTGCGCGAAACCGCCGGTGTCCAGGTGCACCTGCAACCCCTCGGAGGCCGGGAAACGCTGGACGTATTGCTCCAGCGTAGGCACGAGCCCCTGAGTTTCCAGAATGACCGGCCGGAGTTCGAAGAGCATCGTACGGATGTCCCAGGAGGTCTTGCGCGCAAGCTGCTCCAGGTTATCCAGCTCCGCCAACGCCTTCTTCGGGTCCTCGCCAAGCAGGCGTCGGATGTATTCGACGTTCATGGTGATCGCCGCGAGCGCCTGAGCCGGGCCATCGTGCAGGTCCCGGGACAGTTCCTTGCGTACGTTCTCCTCGGCCCGCACGATCTTGTCGCGCTCGTCGCGCAGGTCCTGGTAGAGCTGCGCGTTCTGGATAGCGATCGTGGCAAAGTGGGCAAGGGCCACCAGCTGTTCGAGGTCGGAGCGCGAGTAGGCTTGCTCGTTGATCGAGCCCAGGACGATAGCGCCGTAGTTGCGCAGGCCCGCGCGCAACGGCACACACATCCCGGAGCGACAGCGCTGCAGCGCCATCACCTGGCGAAGCTCGGCGTCGCGTCCCAGGTGTTCGATGAGGGCAGGTTCTGCGGTCGCCAGGCAGTTCGAGAGGGTACCTCCCACGAGGTAAACGCGCGTGTCGTTGTCGGCCACGCGCATCCCCGAGGAAGCTGCGATCGAAAGCTCGTCCTTCCCCCCCGTCAACAGCACAACGCCTACGGAAAAGTCGAGCAACCGGCGACACTCCTGGAGGATGCCTTCGAGCACTTTTTGGTAGCTTAGGCTGACGCTCAGGGTGTGGGACATCTCGTAGAACGCGCGCGCCCGTTTCGATGCTCGAATCAACCGGCCGCGCAGTTCCTCCACCTGAAGCTGCAGGCTGCGCAGCTCCTCCGCGGCCGGCCGGCCCAGATGCTCCGCAATGAGCCCCCCAAAAACACCGGTCGCCAGAATCGCGGCTCCGAACAGCCCCGCGCGCAACACGTCGACCCGCGCGGGAAACCGCAACTGGTCGTGCATGACGAGCAGGCCGTAGCCGAGCAGCGTCGCCAGGTTCAAACCGAGGCCGGTCGCGAGGCCCAGGCGCATGCTGATGGCTGTCACCACGAACAGCAACAGGGGCATCAGAGGGCTCTGGGTCGCTCCGGTGAAAAAGAGCAACACCAGGCACAGCCCGACATCGAGTGCCAGCGCCACCTGGGGCATTGCGCGTTGCCCCCACCGCCGCCAAAGGAGCAGGGCTTCGCAACCGATCAGCACCAGGTAGACCAGCAGCACGCGCACCAGGAGCTGCCGTTCCGCAGAGAGGCGCGGGACGAACAGAATGAGCACGAGCAGCCCGAGCGCCAGCACCAGCCGCGTCCCCAGGAGGATCCAGTCCGGCCGGGTCGACGGCTCCGGAGCCGTCAGGGCAGAGATCTCTTCCTCATCCATCCTGATCTCCTCCCTCGCTTCGCTGGTGCAGCTGCTCCCAGAGCACCATCTGGCGGATTGCCGCTACCGCAGCGACCAGCTCCTGCCATCGCACGGCACGGGCAACCGCATCCCCGGGCTCTCCCCGCTCCACGAGCCGTCGGTGCAACGCCGCCTCCTGCTGCGCGTGCCCCACCAGCATCGCGACATCTTCCATCGTGGCACCGTAGGAAAGCAGAGTACTTGCGGCCCGCGCCAGCGGCAACGCCGAAGCCGGGAACAACCCTTCGCTGGAAGCCAGCAGTCCCATGGCTTCCAGACGGGCCACCTGTTCCGGCGTCAGCCCGGCTTCCTCGGCAAAGCGGGACCGGAACAGCCCTTCGGGCGGTGGGCTCTCCTGCGGCCTTCCACCTTCGGCGGACCGATCTCCCACCGCCGGACCAAAGCCCATCTCGAGCAGCCGCCGTCGAATGGCGGACAGCGGCAGGTGCTGCGCCTTCAGCTGACGGATCAGCCGCAGACGGTCCACGTACGAAGGGTCGAATTCCCCGTACTTCCCGCGCCGTGGTGGGGCAGGCAAGAGCCCCTGCTCGATGTAGTAATGGATCGTCCGTACAGTCACTCCGCTCCGCTCGGCCAGCTCTCCGATGCGCATCGGGCCTCCTTTTCGCGATCCATCTGGCGTTGTTCCACCGCCACGATACGCCCGTCACGCAGCAAGATTTCACACGAAGCTACAGCGGCCAGGTCTCGATCGTGGGTCACGAGCAGCACGGTCTTTCCGCGCCGGTGTATGGCACCCAGAAGCTCCAGCACCTGTTGTCCAGATGTGCTATCCAGGTTCCCGGTCGGTTCATCCGCGGCGATCAGCCATGGGTCGTGCACGAGTGCCCGTGCCAGTGCAACTCGCTGTTGCTCGCCACCGGAGAGCTGGGAGGGCAGGTGGTGTGCCCGTTCGGCCAGACCGACCTGCTCGAGCGCTTCCCATGCGATCTTCCGGCGCCGGCCCGCCGGGTGCTGCGGGTACAGCTCCAGCGGCAGCTGTACGTTTTCCAGCGCGGTCAGGGTGGGGATGAGCTGAAAGAACTGGAACACAATCCCTACGTAGCGCCCCCGCCAGCGTGCGAGTTCCTCCTCGCTCAGCCGGTTCAGGCAATACTCCCCTACCCACACCTCGCCTTCCGACGCGCGGTCGATGCCGGTAACCAGGTTCAGGAGCGTCGTCTTGCCGCTTCCTGAAGGGCCTACGATCGCCGCGAACGTCCCCTGAGGAAGGTCCAGATCGATGCCCTGCAGCGCAGTGCAGGTCGCACTTCCCTGCTGATAGCGCTTTGTCACCCTGTTCAGGTGGATCCAACCGCGTTCCACGTGGATGCCTCTCCGGCCGCCCTCTTGCGAAGCATTATACGGTAAAGCAGAATGCGCGTCAATCGCGGCTCGGCTCCAGGTTCCAACAAAGCAGGAATGACTTATGTCGAGTGTACAAGCCCGTGACCATTTGAGGCCCGCGACCGTAGCGCTCTTTGGGCTTGGCCAAAGCCGCTACTGGCCCGGACCGGAAACTCCTGGTGCGGGGTGGGTGGGCAAGGGCAGTGCCCCTGCCTACCCCGCCTTTGAGGGAAAATCGCCGCTCGGCTCGCTACCATGGGACAGTTCGTTGGAAACTGGAACGGCTTGGCAACCCGCGGCTCTTGTGATAGAATCTCGCCATCCCTGCACCCGGGGGAATACCGTTTCCGAGGAGGGGCCCATGGGGCTCGGCGAAGCGTTCCTGCTCGGCGTCGTCCAGGGGTTGACCGAATTCCTTCCCATTAGCAGCAGCGCACACCTCGTCCTGCTGCCCGCCTGGTTGCACCGCCCCCTGCCGCCGCTCGTTTTCGATACCACCGTGCACCTGGGTACCCTGGCCGCCGTGCTCGCCGTGTTCTGGCGGGACGTTGGCAAGCTGGCAGCCGCCTGGTGGCAAGGGTTACGTGCACGGCATCCGCTCGGAACGTCGGAATCGAGCCTCGCCTGGTGGCTGCTCCTGGCGACCCTCCCCGCAGCGGCTGCAGGTTTTTTTCTGGAAGAAGCTTTTGAGCGCCTGTTTGCTAGCCCGCGCTATGTGGGGGCATTCTTGCTCTTGACGGCGCTGCTTCTGGCCGCCGCGGAACGGTTCTCCCGCCGCAGCCGCCCGCTGAGCGATATCCGGTGGGCAGACGCGCTGCTGGTCGGCTTGGGACAGGCAGCGGCGATCGCGCCCGGGCTCTCGCGCAGCGGCGCCACCATCGCTATGGGAATGCTGCGCGGGCTGCAGCGCGACGCTGCCGCCCGCTTTTCCTTCCTGCTTTCCATCCCGATCGTCGGAGGTACCGGCGTGTACCAGCTTTCGAAAGTCGCCACAGGCCCCATGGACGTTCCCTGGCTCTCTCTGGCGGTAGGTTTCGCCAGCGCCGCGCTCGCCGGGTTCGCCGCTGTGCGCTTTCTGCTGGTATACCTCAGGCGACGCCCCCTTTACCCCTTTGCGGTGTACTGCCTGTGCCTCGGGTTGCTCGCCCTCCTGCTGCCCCGCTGACACCGCGCACCGCTAGGCGGGCCGCTCTCCGAAAAGGGCGCGGCCAAGCCGCACCAGGGTGGCTCCTTCCTCGACCGCGACCGGATAATCGTCCGTCATCCCCATCGAGAGGTGGCTCCAGGGAGCATCGGGGTAACGCTCCCGCAGCGCGTCGCGCAGCTCGCGCAACCGGCGGAAGACCGGGCGCACCTCCTCTGGATCGCTACAGATCGGCGCAACAGTCATCAGGCCCTCCAGGCGGAGTGCCGGCAGCAAGAGCACCCCTTCCACCGCGCGATAGAGCGGCGAAGGATCGTCCAGGCGGAATCCGAACTTGGTGGGTTCCCCGCCCACGTTCACTTCCAGCAGGATGGGTATCACCCGTCCGAGGGCTTCTGCCCGGTGGGCCAGGATCTGCGCGAGCTCGAGGCTATCCACTGAATGGATGCAGTCGAAGAGGCGCAGGGCCGCGGCCGCCTTGTTTTTCTGCAGATGCCCCACGAGATGCCAGGTAACACCCCGCAGATCCTCTAGCTGCAGCCGCTTATCGCGCGCCTCCTGCACCCGGTTCTCCCCGATGTGGGTGAGGCCCGCCGCGACCGCGGCTCGAACGATCTCGGGCGGAAACGCTTTGGTGACTGCGACGATCGTCACCTCGTCCGGGCGTCGGCCGGCCCGCTGCGCCGCCACCGCGATCGTCGCCCTTGCCTCTTCGACCCGGGTCCGGATGCCGTTAACGAGCGCGGCAAACGCCTCATCGCTCATCGTCCTGCCTCCAGAAGGGACGCGGGCACATCCCCGTCCTCCGGCCGAAGGCCGATCACGGCCCCGAACAGACCGTTCACGCGGCCCTCGCCACGGAAGGAGAAAAAGCGACCCACGTTGCAGGCCGTACAGATGCGTGCGACCTCGATCCGATCCGGACGCACACCGGCCTCGAGAAGCATTCTGCGGTTCGCCTCCCACAGGTCGAGATAGGCATGGCCGGGCCGGCCGGGGCGCAACAGGTCCGATGCGCTCTTCCAGGCCTCGATCGCCCTCAGTACCTCTTCCCCCACTTCGTAGCAGCATGGGCCCACGGCCGGCCCCAGGCCCACAAACAGCTCTTCCGGCCGGGTGCCGAACGATACGGCCATCTCCCCCACCAGCCGCCGGGCAATACCAAGGAGCGTCCCACGCCATCCCGCGTGCGCCAGGCCCACAGCGCGCCGCTGCGGATCGTACACGAGCACCGGCACACAGTCCGCAAAGAATCCCAGCAGGTAGACCCCAGGCCGATCGGTGATCAGCCCATCCGCACCGTGCCCCTCCGTCCACCGGCCGTAGGCCGGCCCAGGCACATGCACTACCTCGGCCCGGTGCACCTGCTTCGTAGGCACCAAGGCATCCTCGGGGATGCCGAGCGCCGCTGCAAGCCCTGACCGCCCCGGCGATCCCCGATATTGCACAGAACCGAACGAGCGGTCCGAAATGCCATGGACCAGCTCGGGAAACCGGGAAAGGTTGTCGAAGCGGAACGGTTTCAACCTTGACCACCTCCGTCGAAGGGTCTATAATGCCGGATGAGGCCGGGCCGTCCGGAGGGAAACGGAATGTCGTCGCATCGAGCGCGTACGGGCCACGAAGAACCGATCGAATGGGAGGATATCTCCCGCTCGGTCATCCTGCAGCCGCGGCTCCCGCAGGAGCGACCGTCGCCCGAACGGGCGCTCGAGCTGCGTGAGATCGCGCGCCCAGGGAAAGTAGAGTTGACCTCGGAGATATACGGGTGCGGTTGCCTGATGGTCGTGGCGGTACTCGGGGCGCTCGTCACACTGACCCTCTCGGCCCTGATCCTTGCAGGCGGACCGGCGGGAGCATTCGCAAGAGGCCTTGTGCAGGGACGCCTTTTCCAGGGACCCTCGCTTTCCCGGCAGGACGTCTGGAAGATGCTTATCGCTCCCAGCCTGGTCTGGCTGGCACTCGGGATTCCGGTTATCCTTCTTGCGGTCCGTCGGTGGCAACGACGCCCTCGCTAGGCACCTTCGTACCTGTGCGCCCATCGCTGAAACCTTTGCTAGCGTCCAGGATAGGGGGTTCCTGTAGGTCTGGGGGTAGGAGTCCGCGGGGTAGCCGGCACGGTCGGCTGCGGGTAGGGGGTAACCGGCGTCGGCGTATGCGGGGTCGGCGTAGGACCCGGCGTACCGCGGGTCGGGCTGGGCGTGGGCGTCCTCGTCCTGGGGGTCGGCGTAACCGTCACCACCGGCGTTGGGGTCGCGCCCGCGAAGGGGGGTTCGGCCCGTCCCAGCGCCAGGTTCACGAGCTGGATGACGTCCAGCACATCCGCGGTGCCGTCGCCGTTTACGTCGAGCGCCACGACCTCCTCGTCGCGTGCGATGTGGCGCCCGAGCACGATGTTCACCCCGCGCTGCACGTCCAGCACGGTGACCTTACCGTCCCGGTCGACATCCCCGTCGTGCTGAAAGCATTTTGTACAGATCACGAGGTGTCCATCGTAGATGTAGCCGCGCGGCACTTCGATCTGGTTGCCGTCCACGTCGGCCAGGATCGCGCGCGTGATCTCGATTTCGGCCCGCTTCCCGTCGGCCGCCCCTTCGCGCACCTCGAAGAGCAGGCTCAACACCGGACCACGGCCCGGCGGGATGGCCCCTCCCTCGGGCGAAAAGAGCAGGAGGTCGATTTCCCCCTTTGCGGTGTCGATCGCGGGCCCGGGGCGCGTCATCGCGGCGCTACGTGGAGTCAGATCCACGCCCACAGCGGTGAGCAAGTTGGCGTCGTATCGGATGTCCAGCTGCAACCCGGCTACCCAGATCAGGGTATCCGCGTTCACATAGACGCGCACCTTTCGTCCTCCCACCCCGTGGGTATCCTGCACACGGAGCGCATTGTCCGATGGCCGCGCGTCGACCCGCATCACAGAGCCCCAGGAGGTGGTGAAGGTGTGGATGTCCTCCAGGTTTTCCTCCTTGGTCGGAAGCGGAGGCGGGGTCGGCAATGGACACGAGGGGCAGGTCGGACACGGCGTGGAGGTGGGCGTGGCGGTGCGCGTCGGCGTGGCGGTGGGAGGGGTACCGGTGACCGTAGGGGTCGCGGTGCCCGGAGTAGGACTGCGGGTGGGAGTCGCAGTGAAGGTCGGGGTCGGGCTGGGGGTAGCCGTGCGCGTCGGCGACGGGCTCGGGGTACTGGTACGTGTCGGCGAGGGCGTCGGGCTCGAGGTCGCGGTCGGCGTCGGAGAAGGGGTAGAAGTAGGCGTCGGGGAAGGGAGGCGCGTCGGAGTCGCGGTCGGCGGTTGCAGGATGCCCGTCCGCTGTCCGCCACCCAACTTCAGCCGGTACGCCGCGCTTCGCGCGAATGCCTCCTCCTTGACTCCCCGGGGGATGCGGGGGGTCGGCGTACGCCGGGGGCCGGGAGCGAGCAGGAGGAACGGGTCGACGTAGCGGATCGCTCCCTGCTCGGTGCCGACCCAGACCTCGCCAGGGCGCGTCGCTGCGACCACCGTGACGTTGTCGGACGGGAGCCCGTCGGCCGGCCCGTAGCGCACCCATTCCCCGGTTTCGGGATGCAGGACGCTCACCCCGCCGCCCGGAAGGCCGTACGTCCCGCACCAGACGTTGCCCCGGGCATCCACGCCCACGCTCTGCACCCAGTTTGCCGCAAGGCCGCTGTTCTCCGCGGTGTAGGTGGTCCAGGTACGGCCATCGTACACGCTCAGTCCGCCTCGCCAGGTGCCGGCCCAGACGCGTCCCGCACCGTCGGTCGCAAGCGACAGCACAAAGTCGTCCCCCAGGCCGTCGGCGCGCGTGAAGGTCCGCCACTGGCGGCCGAGCGCGGAGAGCCGGCTCACGCCGCCCCCTTCGGTCGCGAACCAGTAGTTCCCGCCGGCGTCGACCGCCACTGCCGTCACCACATCCCGCGGCAGGGGAGAATTGCTGCTGTTGAAGGTAATCCACGAACTACCGGTAAAGGCGCTCACCCCTCGCGAAGTGCCGAACCACACGGTTCCTTCGCTGTCCACCGCGATCGCACGCACCCAGTTCGAGGCCAACCCGTCATCCTCGGTAAAGACCGTCCAGCCGCGTGCGTCCAGGCGCGCCGCACCCCCGCCCTGGGTGCCGAACCATACCGCACCGTGCGCATCGACCGCGATCGCGGTGACCCACGGATTCGGCAATCCGTCCTCCTCCGTATAGACCGCCCAGGCGTCATCCGCGGCATCCAGGTCGTCGTTCAGCGTGAGTACTCCGACGCCCTTTGTCCCGCCGAACCAGATGCGTCCCAGCGTATCCCGTGCGATCGCCCAGACGGCCCGGCCTCCCAGACCGTCGCGGAGCGCGGCTGGCACCTCCCACCCGGCCTGCAGCCGCGTTGCCTGTCCCGCGGGCAGGGTAGGCCCAGGAGAAGACGGCACCTGGGGAGACCCGGGCAGCGGCAGAGCGCCCGCAGGTGTCGGAGAGGGCGGGGCCACGGGGGCGGCGGTGGGCCAGGCAGGCAGATTCGGCGGTTCGAGCGCCATTCCCGAGGCGCGCTTGCCCACGGTGAAGGTCGTCTCCTGCCAGAGGTTTCCCTCTTCGTGGAACCAGTGCCAGGGTTGCTCCAGGAGGTCGTACTGTACGACGTAGGTGCCGGTGCGAAGCGGCGCGCCGAGGAGGAAGGTGAACGTGTAGACCTCGCCCGGACGCACATCCCGCTGGAGCGGGAGGAAGAGCGCCTCCCCCGTGGAGCCGGGCCGCTCCCCGGCGGAGCCGGCTTCGCTCACCTGAAAGGCGAGGCCCACCTCCTGAGCAGGCCAGGTGTCCCAGCCATCGTTCCGCACGGGCAGGCTCACCGCGTAGGTCTGCCCCGCGGTCAGCTGCGCGGGCACCATCGGCTGCAGGAAAGTCGCGCGCCAGGCATTCGCACCCCCGAGCTCCTGGCGCATCAGGTAGAAGAAGGTGTAGGCGTCGACGACCTGATAGTCCCGCTCGGGATGTTCCTGGCGCAGCCGTTCGGTCAGGTCATAAAGGAACGACGGCGACGCGAACACACAACGGAAGGCCAGGAAGGCCGGCCCGTTGCTCCCGTGGTCTTCCCGGTACTGCTCGTACGCGCGGTCCACCTGCTCCAACCAGAAATCGACCGTGTCCTCGTTGCTCATTCCATAGTGCGGGAACGCGGTCAATGGCATATTCCCCTGGAGGCGTGGCCATTCACCGACGAGGTGGTGCCAGTTGACGATCACACCGTCGGGGGAAAAGGTGCGGTAGAGATCCAGCACGTCGTCGGGTGCCTCAGCGCCCTGTCCGTTCAGGAAAAAGCCGGTGATCGAGAGCCCCGTGCGGCGGTAGAAGCGTTCGTTGTGCTTCCGCCACGCGTCCCGGAGCGCTTCCGGAAGGGCCTCCGGATTCAGGTAACCGGCGCCGCTATCCGAGGCGACGAAGGTATCCGCTGGGCTTCGGGTACGGAGCAGGTAGGCCAGGATGTCCGGAACGATCTCGATGTGCTGCGGGTTGATCCCCCAGGCGAGGGGCAGATCGCCACGATGCTCGTCCTGCCAGAACCCGGGCATCAGCGTGTAGAGGGGCTGGGCGAAATCATAGTCGCCCATGTAGTACAGGATGTAGGTCTTGGGGGCCACCTGGTCCCCCTCGAGAAAACCGCGGGCGCGGAGCTCCTCGGGGGTCGGGGCGGCTGGTCGGGGCACGGTGTCCGGAAACGGCGCATGGCAGTGCACCGAAGCGTTCGCCATATCGAGCCCAAACACATCGCCGAGCACCCCGGTAAAGTAGGCCCCGTAGCTCGAGGCGAGCCACGCCATCTCCCACTCCCCCTCCACCGGCTGATGCTTCCCCCCGGCCGAACCGGCATTGCTGTACTTGTCCCACCAGGGGACGAACCCCCACAGGGCGATCAGCTCCTCGCCGGCCCGCGACCGGGCCTCGGCCAGGATCTCCTCCAAGACCGCCCGGTCGCGGCCGAGCGGCTGGTCCGGTTCGTCGGCCGGCGCTTCGTCGGCCCAGGGAGAGAGGTCGAAAACGAAAGCACGGTGCTGGACAAGGTAATCCCGGGCCAGGGCGGTGGCTACTCCGCCGGGCTCCTTTCCGTGCTGGAGCAACACGGCCGGCCATCCGTCTTCGATATACGCAAGGAGCAGCGGATTCGCACGTCCGCTCTTCAAGTACTCGTCGATGGCCCAGCGGTACGCTTCTTCCTTGCTCCGGAAGCGGCCACTCAGATCGAGCACCACGGGGAGCACACGCAGCACGGCGTCGTAGAGCTCGCTTCCCTTCCGGAGGACGGCGGCATCCTCGACGCCCGCGGCCGTGGTGGCGACGTTCAGCGTCGCAGGGAGCGTGTCGTCCCAAACGATCACCCCCCGCACCTCATCGCGAAACGTCTGGAGCAAGGTGTCGAGGTCCGGGATGGGCACAAGCGTATAGTCTGCCAGCCACTCGCCCGGCTCCCGGAACGTTTCCAGCCAGTAGTCGTCGACACCGGAGGCGTGATAGACGTACAGCCGGGGACGGTCGCGATTGACGATGCCCTGCAGGGTGGCCACGAACAGGCTCAAATCGTAATCGCGCAGCCGCTGTGAGGTGCTTTTCCCTTCGATTCCCGGACCTGTCGGCCCATCCTCGTATGCCTGGCGAAGGTCGAACGTGTACAGGATACGGCTAGGCGGTGGAACGGGCGAAGGAACGGACGGACCGGCCCCCGTTGTGTGGGGAACGGCATAGAGCCCCGCGAGCAGCACCAGGAGGAAACCGATCCCCAGCAAGCCCCTCCCTTTGGCTTGTGGCAAGTGCTTACCCCAGGGCCCGCGCACTGCTTCCTCCATTCGTCGTCTGTGGGCCATTCTACACCAAAGGGTAGTTACTGTCAACGACTGAGCAGTACCCGATCCCCCTCGCTCAGCCCGGAAACCACCTCGCAGGAAGCCGCATCGGTCAGACCCAGGGTAACGGGCACACGTACGCGCCGGTTTCCGCGGAGGACCGTCACATAGTCCCGCTCGCCGATCCGCTCCACGGCGGCGCGGGGCACCAGGAGGACGTCGTGTCGCTCCTTGGTTACGATCGTCGCTGTGCCTGCCATCCCGAGGCGCAGGGGAAGGTCGGGTGGCGGGCTCACGGCGATGCGCGTGACGTAGGTCGCGCTTCCGCGATCCAGCGTGACCGCAGGCGCGATCTCTTCCACCACGCCCTGGAGCGGCCGGCCGGGAAACGCATCCAGGGTTATGGTTACCGGCTGGCCCGGCGCGAGCTCGCCCACATCGATCTCGTCGACCTGCGCTCGGATGTAGAGGCGGTTCAAATCCGCAAGCCGCACGAGCGAGGCGTAGACCCCCACGAGTTCTCCTTCGCGGACGTCAACCTCGATCACCGTGCCTGCGAACGGCGCCCGCACGGTCGAGCGTTCCAGTTCGGCACGCGCCTGCTCCAGGGCGAGCTCTGCACGGCGCACCTCGAGACGTCGCAGCTCCTTCTCCTGTTCCTGGCGTCGCAGCTGTGCGAGGTAGGCCTGGGCCCGGGCAAGCTGTGCCTGGACGGCCGCGAGGTCCTCGGCGCGGTTTCCTCCGACGAGCTGCTGCAAACGCGCGCGAGCCTCCGCCAGGCGCGCCTGTGCGGCGGTCAGTTCCGCTTCCCGGCCCTGCACGGCCTGTTCGTAGGCCAAACGTGCCTCCTCCACCGCCGCCTGGGCATTTTCCACCTGCCTCCAGGCGGCGGATTCCGCATCGCGCTGGGCCTGGCTCAGCGCGATCCCACGCCGCCGAAGCGCTTCGTTCTCCCAGTACAGCCGGCTATAGGCATCCTGCGCGTCCCGGAGCGCGTTGGCCGCCTGTTCCCAGCGCAACCGCGCTGTTTCGATCGCGAGCGCCGTGTTGCTGTCGCTTGCGGACAATGCCGCCTCCGCCTGCACAACTTGCTGTCGCGCGATCGTGAGCTCCTCCTGACGAGGGCCCTGTAAAAGGGCATCCAGTCGTGCCTGGGCCAGCTGCAGCTCCGCTTCAGCGGCTGCGATCTCCTCCGGGAGGGGACCCGCTTGCGCAAGCCTCAAGCGGGCGCTCTCGAGCTCGAGTGCGGCCATCTCCACCTGGATGCGCTGGGTATCCGCGCCGATCGTGAGCAACACGGTCCCCGTAACGACCTCATCGCCCTCCTGGACGCGGAGCTCGGTCACCGGACCGGAAACCCAGGCCGTGAGCAGCGCTTCGCGCTCCGACACCACCTGTCCCGGCGCGATCACGCGCCCGCGGATGGTGCCTCGGCGTACGGTAGCGGTGGGGACGGCCCGGCTCCGGGACCAGAGCCACGCAGCCACGCTGAGCAACACGAGCACCGTCACGAGGCCTGCGACCAGCAAGCGCCGTTTTCGTCCGGCCGTGTCCATCGAGAACCCTCCGGATTTGCAATTTCGTCCCCCATCTGGTATAATCCCGTCACGATATGGACAGGCTGTTTGAGGAGGAACGGTCCGACATGGCTCATACACGCTCCGCTTTGAAGCGCATTCGCGTTGCCGAGCGCCGTCGTCGACGGAACCAGATGATCCGTTCGCGTGTCAAGACGCTGATCAAGAAGGCGCGCGCATTCATCGCCGCCGGCAATCTCGAGGCCGCCCGTGTCGCGGTTGGGGATGCGATCAGCGCCCTGGACAAGGCCGCGGAAAAGGGCGTGCTCCACCGGAACAACGCAGCGCGTCGCAAGTCCAGGCTGATGCGGCGTTACAACGCTGCCTTTCAGCAGGCCCGTCCCGCTGCTTGATGGCGGAAGCGATCCGATCCGCCCCCTTGCGTGGGGGCGGATCTTCTTGTCCGCACATCCACGGGGCCCTCAGGCGCGGCTACCGGCGATCTCGACCACGAGCAGCTCGAGCACCACTTCCCCCTCGCGTTGCCCCGTTTTGACCTCGCGGTCGGCTTCCACCAGCCGCTCGTAAATCCGCTGGAGCTCTTCTTGCCGGAAAAGGCGGGCCTGCTCCAGGAGCTTCTCGGCCACGAAACGGGGCACGCGAAGCGTACGGGCGACCTCTTCTGCATGCTGGGATCCGGTCGGAAGCCCCTTCGTCTGCCAAAGGAGCCGGAACTGGCGTGCCACCATCGCAAGGATGGCCAGAGGGTGTTCCCCAGCCTGCAGGAGACGACGGAGCTCCACAAGAGCCCGCGCACGCCTCCGGTGACCCAGAGCATCGACAAGAGCGAAAACATCGCTCAGCCGGGCTCCGCTCGCCAGTTCGGCTACCAGCCGCTCGTCGATTCTCCCCTGGGGCCCCACGTAGGCAACCAGTTTTTCGATCTCCCGCAGGAGGATGGCGGTATCGTTCCCCACCGCAGCCACGAGCAGCTCACAGGCGGCCGGCGTGATCTCGGCTCCCTCGAGACGCACGCGGCGCGCGATCCACGCGGGAAGTTCCCGGTCGCGGGGCAGCGCGAACTCTCGCACCTGTCCTACCCGTTGCACCAGCGCCACGAGCGGGTGGTCGGCAGGAAGGGCGCGGGGCTCGCGAAAGACCAGGACGGTCGTGGGCGCCAGGTGCGGCAGGTACTCGGCCAGCCGCTGCAGGAGGTCGCTCCCCTTGCGTTCGAGGCGGCCCGCCAGCCCCACAACCACCACCAGACGGCGTGGAGACAGGAACGGGAGTGCCTGGCAGTGCTCGATCAGCTCGGCAACGGACAGTTCCTCCCCGTCCAGCTGCGTGAAGGCAAAGTCTGCCCCCTCGGACGGCAGCACTTCCCGCCGCAGTTGTGCGAGCGCTTCTTCACACGCGACCCGGTCTTCGCCGTGCAAGAGGTAGATCACAGGCAACCCTCGCCAAAAGGGGAAAACCCCGCCGTGCCGTGCACCGGTTGAGTTCTAAACCTGAACTCACAAGGTGGGAGCCGGTATAGCGGTTTTGTGCCCCTGCACCGGGCACTGCCCTTTCAGTCCGCACAGCCCCGCCAGGGACTAGCTCCCTATGTGGCAGGTGTTGGCTCAGAACTTGCCGCCGGCGCTACGTACACGGCAGGGTTTCTAATGCTTATTTTACCACAAACACGCCCGGCGCGCAAATGCCAGTTGCCCCGTCGCCCGGGTTGCGCTATAATCGATGTAACTTTCGACCCAAGGAGGCCATCAATGAGCGAACCAGAGATGCCGACGCCGGTTTGCCCGGAATGCGGGGAAGAGCTTTGGTACGACGAGGAGTACGAGTGCTGGGTGTGCGATACCTGCAACCTGGAGTTCTATGAAGAAGATTGGGAAGAGGAGGAAGAAGAGGAAGAAGGGGAAGAAGGATAGCATCGCCGTCCTGCCCCTTTCGAACTGCGCCCCGGCAACGCACAACCTGTATCGCCTGCCGCGACCTGCACGGCCGGACTGATACCTATGTTCTTCCTCAGCGCGCGTGTGTCTTTTGACAGATCGCCCGGGAGCGGGTATGATGTCGTTTTGATGTCCGACCTCGCCTTCCCGGTCCGCCGGAGGGCGTTCTGCAGAGGAGGATGAGCGCATGAAAAAGTGGGTTTACCGGTTTACCGAAGGCAACGCGGCCATGAAGGATCTCCTCGGGGGGAAAGGAGCCAACCTGGCCGAGATGACCCGTGTAGGGCTTCCAGTTCCCCCGGGTTTCACGATCACCACCGAGGCCTGTAACGCCTACTTCGAGGCGGGCGAAAAGTTCCCCGAAGGGATGTGGGAGCAGACCCTGGAGGCATTGCGCTGGGTCGAAGAGCAGACCGGCAAGCGCTTCGGGGATCCGGCAAATCCGCTCCTGGTCTCGGTGCGCTCGGGCGCGCGTGCCTCGATGCCCGGCATGATGGACACGGTGCTGAACATCGGGCTGAACGATCAAACGGTGGCTGGCCTGGCACGCCTTACGAACAACGAGCGCTTTGCCTATGATGCCTACCGACGGCTGCTGCAGATGTTCGGCCGGATCGTGAAGCACATCGACGGTAGCCGGTTCGAGGAGATCCTTGACCGCTTCAAGGAGCGGACACCGGGCCGGCAGGACACGGACCTCACGGCCGACATGCTGAAGGAGATCGTGGGCGAGTTCAAGCGGGTGTACGAAGAATCCGTAGGCGCCCCGTTCCCGCAGGACCCGTACGAACAGTTACGCGAAGCGATCATGGCGGTGTTCCGCTCCTGGTTCGGCAAGCGGGCAGTCGACTACCGCAACGCCCAGGGCATCCCCCATACGTGGGGTACAGCCGTGAACATCGTCACCATGGTGTTCGGGAACATGGGTTCGGACAGCGGCACCGGTGTCGCCTTCACCCGGGACCCGGCTACCGGTGAGAAGGTGCTGTACGGCGAGTACCTCGAGAACGCGCAGGGCGAGGACGTCGTCGCAGGCATCCGCACGCCGAAAAAGATCGCCCGCCTGGCCGAGGAAATGCCCGAGATCTACGAGCAGTTCCGCCAGGTCGCGGAACTCCTGGAGCGCCACTACCGCGATATGCAGGATATGGAGTTCACCGTAGAGCGCGGGAAGCTCTGGATGCTCCAGACGCGCGCGGGGAAGCGGACGGCTGCAGCCGCGGTCAAGATCGCGGTGGACATGGTGCGCGAAGGGCTGATCACCAAGGAAGAAGCGATCGCACGGGTCAACACGTTCCAGGTCGATCAGCTGATGCACCCGCGTTTCGACCCGAAGGCGAAGGAACGCGCCTATGAAGACGGCACCTTCCTCGCGCGAGGCCTGAACGCCTCTCCGGGGGCCGCATCCGGCCTGGCCGCTTTCGATGCCGACACCGCCGAGGAGTGGGGACTGGCCGGCAAGCCGGTCATCCTGGTCCGCCCCGAGACCTCGCCGGACGATGTGCACGGCATGCTCCACTCGCGGGGCATCCTGACCCAGAGGGGTGGCGCCACCTCCCACGCGGCGGTTGTCGCCCGCGGCCTAGGCCTTCCCTGCGTCGCCGGGTGCGAAGCGATCCGCGTAGATGAGGCCGCCAAGTGCTTTACGGTCGGGGACCGCGTGATCCGCGAGGGGGACACGATCTCCATCGACGGCACCACGGGTGAGGTGTTTGCGGGGGCCATTCCGACGATCGCCCCCTCCTTCGAGGAACAGGCCGACCTGCGGCAACTGCTGGAGTGGGCGGACGAGATCTGCGCTCGGGAAGGCGTACGGAGCGGCCCCCCCGGTTATCCTACGCGGGGCCTTCAGGTCTGGGCGAACGCCGACTACCCGCGCGATGCGGAACGCGCCCGCGCCTTTGGGGCCAAGGGGATCGGGCTGTGCCGCACCGAGCACATGTTCTTCGAAGAGGACCGTCTGCCGATCGTGCAGCGGATGATCCTGGCGGAGACCGAAGAGGAGCGGCAGGCTTGCCTGGACCAGCTGCTCCCGGTGCAGCGTAGCGACTTCGAGGGGATTTTCCGGGTCATGGACGGCCTCCCGGTGATCATCCGCCTGATCGACCCACCGCTCCACGAGTTCCTTCCCTCGTACGAGGAGTTGCTCGTCGAGGTCACCGAGCTGCGCGTCCGCGGGAACGATCCGCAGAAACTTGCCGAGAAGGAGCGGCTGCTCAAGGCTGTCGAGGGAATGCGCGAGATGAACCCGATGCTCGGGCTTCGCGGCATCCGCCTCGGGATCATGTTCCCGGCCATCACCCAGATGCAGGTCCGGGCGATCTTCGAAGCCGCCTGCAACGTGGCGAAAGAGGGCGTCGTGGTCAAGCCCGAGATCATGATCCCGCTCACCGGGCACGCGAACGAGCTCAAGGTCACACGCGAAATCCTGGAGCCGATCGCCAAGGCGGTCATGGCGGAAAAAGGCGTCCAGATCGACTACAAGTTCGGCACGATGATCGAGATCCCGCGGGCCGCCATCACCGCGGACGAGGTAGCCCGGTACGCCGAATTCTTCTCCTTCGGCACCAACGACCTCACCCAGACGACCTTCGGCTACTCCCGGGACGACGCCGAGGGGAAATTCCTCCTTCAGTACGTCGAACGAGGTATCCTCCCGGAGAACCCGTTCCAGGTACTCGATCGGGACGGGGTGGGCTTCCTGGTGCGTCTGGGTGTCGAGCGCGGGCGGAAGACCCGGCCGGACCTGGAGGTAGGGATCTGTGGCGAGCATGGCGGGGATCCGCGCTCCATCGAGTTCTGCCACGAGGCCGGCCTGAATTACGTCTCCTGCTCTCCCTTCCGTGTGCCGGTCGCGCGGCTGGCGGCAGCCCAGGTCGCGCTCGGGATCCCGCAGCACAAGGAAAAGGAATAGGCGCGAGCATGCTACCCTTTCGGCCCCGCAGGAGTGCGCTCCCGCGGGGCCTTTCGTATCCTCCGGCGACCGTTTGTTTTGTCGAGGGAAACATGCTATAATAAAACCGATGTTCGGCCGCGCGGTTCGCCCAAAAGGAGGAGCGATGACCCGCCTGAAGGCTTCTTCCGGCCAGTTTGGGCTGATCGGGGGTATCTGCCGAGCAACGAGCGACAGCATCCTTGTGGTGGAACCGCCGCCGACCTCCTCCGCTGCGCGGCGCAAGGGCAACCTGTACCTGCTGGTGGAACCGAGCGTGGAAGGGGTACGCAGCGGCCTTGTGCTCCGGCAGGTGCTCACGGAGGTCTCCCAGGCCTATTACGACTGCCCTTCTCCAAGCATTACGACCTGCCTGAACCGCGCCATCCAGCAGGCGAACCGGAGCCTGCTGCAGCGCAACCTGGAAGTTTCCGCCCACGAGAAGCTCACCGTCGGCATCACCTGCGCCGTCGTCCGGGGGCAGGAACTGTTCCTGGCCCAGGTGCTGCCCGGACAGGCGTACCTCGTGCATCAGGGGCGCTTGTCCGCCTTCCCGCTCAACCCCTCGTGGAGCCCGGAGACGGCCACGCTGCCGACTGTGACGCGGTTGCTTGCGCTCGGATGGGAAGAAGAGGTACATCCGGAATTCTTCCACAGCGCGCTGTCCCCCGGAGACGTCCTCTGCCTGTGCACCAGCAACATCGGCCGGTTCCTGAGCCGCGAGGAGGCGGAACAACTCCTGCTGTACCAGGAGCCGGGCGACGTGGTGGAGCAGCTGTATCGGCGGTTGCATGCCCAGGGGTTCACCGATGCGCATGCACTCGTCGTCTGCTTGCAGCCAGCAGCTGGCCGCGCAGCGGCGCCCCTATGGAGCGTTCCCGGCCTCCAGGAGCGCGTCCGCTCGGCCGGTGAGACACTCGCAGGCTGGGCCACCTTCCTGGGGAACGAGGTGCGAGAGCTCTTTGCCGCACCCCGACCCGAGCGCCCGAAGCGGGTACCCAAGCGCCCGGCGCCCCGGCCGCCGGAGCCGGCTCCGGAGATCCCTTCCCTCGCCCGACCGCAGCCTCCCACCCCCTGGTGGAAATCGCTCGCTGAACTCTTTCGCTTCCAGCCCGGGCCGCCGCGCCTCGAGCGTCCCCGGTTGCGCATCCGGCCGTCGCGCGAGAAACGCCACCTCGTCGTGCCGTTGCTCCTTGGGCTGGCTGCGCTGCTTGTACTGGCGCTGCTCGTAGGCCTGATCGTGCAGCAGAACCGGCGCGCCCAGGACGCGCGCACTTTCGCGCGTATTGAGGAGGCCGAGCAACTCGTTGCCCAGGCCACCGCAACACGCGACCCGGCCGGCGCCAACGCGCTGCTCGGCCAGGCGGAGCGCCTCCTGACGGAGGCCCAAAGCAGCCGTCGTACGCGGATCGAGCTGGAACGCGCCCTCGAAAAAGTGCGCACGACCCGCGACCAGATCAACCAGGTGCTCCGGCTGGCCCCCGGGGAGCTGGTGCCCCTCATCCGCAGCGAGACACTGAGTGCGACCGTTGCCGCCGCAGGCTTTGCGGGGGGATGCGCTTCCGGTTGCCTGTGGCGGGACCTGGTGGTGCTGGACGATGCGCTCTTCCTGCTCGAGGAGCAGCACGGTACCGTATATGTCTCTACGACGCGCGAACTGCGTCCCCTCCTCGGGCCCGGGGCACGCGACGGCCCCCCCACGGAAGCGATCGTGGCCATCGCGCGCCTGGACCGGCCGGCGGACTGCTCTCTCCCCGACCAGCCGCCCATCGTGCCGTGGCTGGCTGCGGTGGACACTGCGCACCACCTCTACCTCTACCGGCACGGTTCCTGGGAGACGTACGAGCTTGCCGCGGAGGGTTCCTGGAAAGCCCGCGCGGTGCGTCTGGAGGGATTCCAGGGCAACGTGTACGTCCTGCGCGGTGAGCCCGGCCAGATCCTAAAGTTCCCGTGCAACGCGTACGCGCTCCGCATCGACTGGCTGAAGGAGAGTGAGGCGGATCCCCAGCACGGGCCCGCAGAGCGCGCGGTGGACCTCGCGATCGACGGCGCGATCCACCTGCTTCAGCCAGACGGCTCCGTCCTGACCTATCGGGGAGGCTTGCAGGAAGCAGCACGGAACTACCGGGTCTACCCGAGCGAGATCTCGCCTGCCGCCATCTATGCTACCCCGGATACAACGTACATTTACGTCGTGGATCGACGCGGCCGGATCCTGCAGCTGCGCAAGGAAGGAGATCCGGCCTTTGTCCAGCAGATCCGCGGGCCTTCGGACGACGATCTCCTCTACCTGCAGGCGATCGTCGTTCAGGAAACCGAAGGCACGCTTTACCTCTTGACCGAGCGCGGCCTCTTCCGGGCCCGCGTGCCGCTGATCCCGAATCCAGTACCCACCCCCAAGCCCACTACAACTCCGTGAGAAAGGAACCCAGAACGATGCCTTCGGTCGGCGACACCCTGCGCGAACGACGGGAAGAGCGAGGCCTGACGCTGGACGACGTCTCCCGGCAGACCCGCATCCGCCGGGAGTACTTGGAGGCGCTGGAGTCGGCACAGTACGACCGGCTGCCGGCGGACGTGTACGTCCGGGGGTTCTTACGCACCTACGCGCAACTCCTGGAACTCGACCCCCGGGAGATCGTGCGCGCATACGAACAGGAGCGGGGAACTCCTGCCCTGGTCTCCATCGCGCCGGTAAGCACACCGCCGCGCGCGCGCTCCTGCGCCCTCCCGAGCATCGGCATTGTCCTCTTCGCCACGCTCGCGATGATGGCGTTCGCCGTCTGGGTGTATTACGGGGTACTGCACCCGACCACAGTCCCCCCTACGGCGACGCCGCGCCCACCCACGGCCACGCCGCTCCCGCCGACGTCTACCCCTCGCGCGACTCCCCCTACTGCGGGACCGACCCCCACCCCGCGGGCCTACCGCGGCCTGGAAGCCGTCTTCCAGGTGAGTGCTCCCTGCTGGGTACGGGTGATCGCGGACGGAGTGCAGGTGTTCCAGGGGACGCTCCCCGAAGGCTCTACCCGCACGTTTACCGCGACGAACGAACTGCAGGTCCGCTTCGGGAACGCGGGGGGCGTGCGGGTCATCCTGAACGGGCAGGACCTCGGGGTACAGGGAGCGCCGGGCCAGGTGGTGAACCGTACCTGGAGGGCAGAACAGTGACCCTGCGCGTGGCCCTCGCGCAGATGCAGGTCGTGACGGGAAAGCCCGACGACAACTTTCAGCAAGCGGCCGAGATGGCGCGACAGGCGGCTCTTGCCGGTGCGCACCTCTTCCTGCTCCCCGAACTCTGGCTCACCGGCTACGATCTGGAGGAGGCGGAGCGCCACGCGCGCGAACTGCCTGCCTGGCTCGAGCGGTGGTTGGCTCTGGCACGGGCTTGCGGGATGGCGATGGCAGGATCGGTGCTCGCACCGGATGCATCCGGCCGGCCTGCGAACACCGCCTTTCTCCTTTCCGCCGAAGGCCAGGTGGTTGGCCGCTACCGCAAGATCCATCTCTTCGGCCCGCTGGGGGAAGTAAAGCACCTGGCCCCGGGAAACGAGACGCCTTGTTTTTCCCTGCCCTGGGGAAAAGCGGCGTTGGCCATCTGTTACGACCTTCGCTTCCCGGAACTGTTCCGCCGCTATGTTGACCAGGGCGCGGAATTCGTGCTCCTGCCTTCCCAGTGGCCACGGCGCCGCCTCGAGCACTGGCAGGTGTTGCTCCGCGCCCGCGCGATCGAAAACCAGTGCTACCTGATCGCCTGCAACAGCGTGGGGCCTGGAGCGGGAGAAACAGTCTTTGCCGGGCACTCCGCGGTCGTGGGCCCATGGGGAGAAGTGCTCGTCGAAGGCGGAGAAACGGTGGACCTCCTCCTGGCCGAAATCGACCCGGAGGAGGTCCACCGTATCCGCAAGGTCTTTCCGGTGCTCAACGACCGAAAGCTGTAACCTCCGCTCAATCCCTCCGGCGGCCTCCGCCCACAAGGGAGATGAAGTAGAAGAGCTGCAACACGGAGGTCAGTAGCGCCGCGACGTAGGTCCACGCGGCCGCGCGCAGGACCTTCTGCGCGCCTTCTACCTCCTCCGGGACTACCAGACCGCTTTCCCGGAGCATGTTCAGACCGCGACGGCTGGCGTCCAGCTCTACCGGCAGCGTGACCAGATAGAAGAGGGCTGCCGTGCTGAAGAGCAGGATGCCTGCCCAGGCGAGGCCACCGAAGCGCAGGATCACGCCGAGAAGCACCAGCCACGGGCCGGCCGTCGAACCGATGCTGGCCACCGGTACGAGTGCCGCGCGCCAACGCATCGGCGCATACGCCGTGTGCACCTGCTGGGCGTGCCCCACCTCGTGGGCGACGATCCCCAGGGCAGCCACCGAAGGGGTACGGGCAACGGGCATCGAGAGACGCAGGGTGTCGGTACGGGGATCGTAGTGGTCCGTGAGCTGTCCGGGGGTCCCCTCCAGGCGGACCGAGCCCAGGTCATTGTAGATCAACAGGTGCTGTGCGGCCTCGGCCCCCGTGATCCCCCGCGCGTTGCGCACGCGCGAATACCGTCCGTAGGCGCTGCTCACCATCAACTGGGCGATCAGTCCCAGGAGCAACGCCGGTCCGACGAACAACAGGTAACGCGGGTCAAAGTACCAGAACATCGCTTTCCCTCCGCCGGCCGTACCCAGCCGTGGAACAATTCCGAACCTTGTCTTGTACGGCCGATCCGTTAGAATGTTGCCAATTTCGCATTAGAAGCCGATTAGAGCCAGCCGAGCCACTGGAGCAGCTCTTCGTGCACGAGGCCGTTCGAGGCCACGATCCGGTCCTCACGCACCTTCCAGGGCCGGCCGCCAGGGCCCGTGACACGTCCACCCGCCTCGAGAACGATCAGCCCGCCTGCCGCAACGTCCCACGGTTTCAGCCCGATCTCCCAGTGCGCCTCCTGTCGGCCGGCCGCGACGTAACAGAGGTCGATCGCGGCCGACCCGCTGCGGCGGATTCCCGAGACTGCGGGCACGACGCGCGCGAACTCGGTCAGGTTGTTGTCCGGGTTGGTGGCCTTGTCGTAAGGAAAGCCGGTGCTGACGAGGCTTTCGGCAAGCCGGGCGCGCCGTGAGACGCGGATAGGCCGGCCGTTCAGGTAAGCGCCCTGCCCCCGTGCGGCCCAGAAGCACTCGTGCCGCACCGGTTCGTACACCACGCCGAGGAGCGGTTCGTCCTCGTGCCAGAGCGCCAGGGACACCGCATAGTGCGGATAGCCGTGGGCATAGTTGTGCGTACCGTCCAGGGGATCGACGTACCAGCGGTAAGGTGCCCCGCGCACCTCTCCGAGGCCCTCCTCGGCTTCGACGTCATGTTCCGGAAAAGCTTCGTGAAGCGTACGGACGATCAACGTTTCCGAAGCGCGATCGACCTCGGTAACAATCTCCGCCGCGCCCTTGGTGTGCTCCCCTTTCGGCCCCCGCGCCCGGCGCAAGAGAAGGGTGCCGGCCCGACGGGCCAGGCTGATGGCCACTTCCAAGGCGCGATCGAGTTCGCTCAACCTCTCCTCCGGCCTAGGCGAATTGACGGACGAAACGCAGATCCCCGGAGAAGAAGACGCGGATATCGTCGATGCCGTATTTCAGCATCGCGATCCGCTCCGGCCCCATCCCGAACGCGAAGCCGCTCACACGGTCCGGGTCGTAGCCACCGTTCCGCAGCACGACCGGGTGGACCATCCCCGCCCCCATGATCTCAACCCAACCGGTGTGCTTGCACACCCGGCAGCCCTTGCCGCCGCAGAGGATGCAGTCCATATCGACCTCGACGCTCGGTTCGGTGAAAGGGAAGTAGCTGCAGCGGAAGCGCACCCGTCGTTCCGCGCCGAACATACGCCGGGCGAACTCGACGATCACTCCTTTGAGGTCGGCCATGGTGATCCGCTCCCCCACGGCGAGACCTTCCACCTGGTGAAACTGGCTTTCGGAGCGGGCAGTGACCTGTTCGTAGCGGTAACACTTGCCCGGAAGGATCACACGGATCGGCTCCGGGCAGTAGGTGCGCATCGCCCAGATCTGCCCAGGCGAGGTGTGGGTACGCAGGAGCACCCCGTCGCGTGTTGTGTAGAAAGTGCTCCACATGTCGCGCGCCGGGTGATGCGGTGGGATATTCAGCAGCTGGAAGTTGCGCTCGTCCGTTTCCACTTCGGGGCTGGAAAAGACCTGGAAGCCCATCTCCGCAAAGATGGCGTAGATTTCACGCAACACGCGGTTGCTCAAGTGGACATGTCCGTAGGCCGGAGGCCGGCCGGGCAGCGTGACGTCTACCCGGTCCGCTTCGAGTGCGCGGCGGAACAGTTCCTCCCGCAGTGCCTGGCGGCGCGCCTCGAGGGCGGCTTCCAAGCGGTTCCGCAGGTCGTTTGCCGCCTGGCCTACGCGCGGCCGCTCCTCGGGCGGGAGCTGCCCCAGGGATCGGAGCAGCTCGCTGACAGCGCCTTTTTTCCCCAAGTAGGCGCGCTTCCACTCCTCGAGCGCCTCGCTGCTCGCTACTGCCTCCAGCCGCTCGAGTGCTTCCTTCTCGACATGGGCGATCTTTTCCAGCATGCTCATCTCCTACCGTTCGAACGCCCCTCGGCCTGTCCAGCCGAGACCGCGACCTCTTCCGGCGGCTGCACGACCAGCCACATATCGGGAAAACGACGCCGGATCGCCTGAACGATACCCTCGGCATCGAGGCCCAGGGCCGCGCGCACCTGTTGCTGAGCCCCGTGGTGCACAAACTGGTCCGGGATCCCGATGCGCAGGAACTCCCGGCCGGCCGTGAGCACCTTCCGTTCGAAGAACTCGAGCACTGCGCTGCCGAAGCCACCCGCAAGCGCGTTCTCCTCCACGGTCACGATGCGCCGGAAGTTGCGGGCAACCCCGTAGAGCAACGACTTGTCCAGCGGCTTGACAAAGCGTGCATTGATCACCGCGGCCTCGATCCCTTCGGCTGCCAGCTGTTCCGCGGCCTCGAGCGCAGGATAGACCATCGAGCCGATGGCGAGGATCGCAAGGTCCCCGCCGGAACCCTTGCGGAGCACCTCACCTGCCCCGATGGGGATCGTCTCGCGGCCTTCGGCAAGAGGCACCCCCACGCCCGCACCTCGCGGGTAGCGGATGGCCACCGGCCCTTCGACGGTGAGCGCCGTCCAGAGCATGCTCTGCAGTTCGCGCTCGTCCTTGGGCGCCATGACGACCAGGTTCGGAATGTGGCGCAAGTAGGAAAGGTCGAAAACGCCGTTGTGGGTGGCGCCGTCGTCGCCGACGATCCCCGCACGGTCCAGCGCAAAGATGACGGGCAGGTTCTGGAGCGCGACATCGTGCACGATCTGATCGTAGGCACGCTGGAGAAAGGTCGAATAGATGGCGACAACGGGGCGGAACCCCTCGGTCGCCAGGCCGGCGGCGAAGGTCACCGCGTGCTCCTCAGCGATGCCCACATCGTAGAAGCGGCTCGGAAAGCGACGGGCGAACTCTACCAGGCCGGTACCGTCCGGCATCGCCGCGGTGATCGCGATCACCCGGGGGTCGGCCTCTGCCATGCGGATCAGCGTCTCGCCGAACACGCGGCTGTACGAAGGTGCGGTTTTCTTTCCCTCCCCGTTCGGGGCAACCCCGTGAAAGTTCGTCGGGTCGGCCTCGGCGGGGGCATAGCCTTTTCCCTTGGTCGTATAGACATGCACGAGCACCGGGCCCTGTACCCGGCGCGCTGCCCGCAGGGTTGTGATGAGATCGCGCAGGTCGTGGCCGTCGACCGGCCCGATGTAGGTGATGCCGAGCTCGTCCCAGATACGCGTGGGGATCAGGAGTTCCTTGAAGCTGTTCTTCAGGCGTCGCAGGAAATCGAGGATGGGACGCCCGAGCGCGCTGCGGCTGAGGATGCGCTCCGCGCGCCCTTTGGCCCGCTGATAGCGAGGATCCGAGCGGAGCCGGTTCAGGTACCGGGAGAGGCCGCCGACGTTGGGGGCAATCGACATCCCGTTGTCGTTCAGGACGATGATCAAGCGGGTGTTCAGGTGTCCCGTGTTGTTGAGCGCCTCGAAGGGCATCCCGCAGGTCATCGAGCCATCCCCGATGACGGCGACGACGTGGAAATCCTCGCCTTTCAGATCCCGGGCGCGTGCGATGCCGAGCGCCGCCGAGATCGAGGTGCCTGCGTGGCCGGCACCGAACGGGTCGTGCGGGCTCTCCGAGCGCTTGGTGAAGCCGCTGAGGCCTCCCGCCTGGCGGATGGTGCGGAAGCGGTCCTTACGTCCGGTCAGGAGTTTGTGCACATAGGCCTGGTGGCCTACGTCCCACACGATGCGATCGCGCGGGCTGTCGAAGACAGCATGGAGAGCGATCGTCAGCTCGACGACCCCCAGGTTGGAAGCCAGGTGCCCGCCGGTCTGGGGAACGACCTCGAGCAGTTCGCTCCGGATCTCCTGAGCGAGGTGCCGCAGTTCGCGCAGGGAGAGGTGTTTCAGATGCTCGGGCTCGTTCACCCGGTCGAGAACGCGCTGTCCCATTCTCCTTCTCCTGCCCGCATTTCCCCAGGCGCCCAGGAAGGCGACAGGGAACGGAAGTCCGTTCCCTGCCGGAGAGTTCCGTGGCTATGGGGGCACGCCTCGGGCCTATTCCAGCCTCCAGCAGGCGACAAAGTGCTCGCCGCCGTAATCCTTAAAGGGAGGCTCCTCCTCGGCGCAGCGCTTCATCGCGAAGCGGCACCGTGTGCGGAAACGGCAGCCCGATGGCGGGTTGACCGAGCTCGGGACATCCCCCTCCAGGATGATCCGCTGACGCTTCTTCTCGACCACCGGATCCGGCACCGGCACGGCCGAAAGGAGCGCCTGGGAATAAGGGTGCTGGGGGTTATCGTACAGCTCGTAGCTCCCTGCCATCTCCACGATCTTGCCCAGGTACATCACGGCCACGCGGTTGCTGATGTGCCGGACCACCGAGAGATCGTGCGCGATAAAGAGGTACGTCAGGTGGAATTTCTCCTGGAGCTCCTCCAGCAGGTTGATGATCTGAGCCTGGATCGACACGTCCAGCGCCGAGACCGGCTCGTCGCAGACGATGAACTCCGGCTCGACAGCCAGCGCCCGGGCGACGCCGATGCGCTGCCGCTGGCCGCCGGAGAACTCGTGGGGGTAGCGGTTGATGAAGTACGGGTTCAGGCCGACTACCTTCAACAGCTCCATGACCCGCTCGCGTCGCTCCTTGCCGTCGTACAGCTTGTGGACGATCATCGGTTCGCCGACGATGCCCCCCACGGTCATCCGGGGGTTCAGAGAAGCGTAGGGGTCCTGGAAGATCATCTGAATCTTGCGCCGCATCCGCCGCAGGGCTTCGCCCCGTAGGCGGGTGAGGTCGACCCCTTCGAAGATCACCTCGCCGGCCGTGGGGCGGTAGAGCTGCACGATCGCGCGCCCGGTGGACGACTTCCCGCAACCGCTTTCCCCCACCAGCCCCAGCGTCTCGCCGCGTCGGATGTAGAAACTGATCCCGTCAACGGCCTTGTTATCGGCGATCTTGTGCTGGAAAATAATCCCCTTGGTGAGCGGGAAGTACATCTTCAGGTTACGGACTTCCAGGATGATATCGCCGGATTTCGCTTCCATCGAGCCCCCCTATGGCCGGGAGATCCAGCCTTCTTTGTTGATATCGAACCAGCAAGCCGCCTGGTGGTTGGGTCCCACGGTGCGCAGGGGCGGCCGGCCCTCTTCGCAACGCGGCTGCGCGTAATCGCAGCGCGGCACGAACGGGCACATATCCGGAAGGTCGATCAGGTCGGGCGGCAGCCCACGGATCGGGTTCAGCTTACGGCGCTCGCGCGCGTCTACCCGCGGGATGGAGCGCATGAGTCCCAGCGTGTACGGATGGCGCGGGTTGCCAAAGATCTCGTAGGTGTCGGCCGTCTCGACCACGTGGCCGGCATACATCACCACGACCCGGTCGCTCATCCCAGCCACGACCCCGAGGTCGTGGGTGATGATGATCACGGCGGTGCCCAGCTCGCGCTTCAGTTTGTTGATCAGGTCGAGGATCTGCGCCTGGATGGTGACATCCAGGGCAGTGGTCGGCTCGTCCGCGATCAGCAGCTCGGGGTTACAGGAGAGCGCCATCGCGATCATCACACGCTGGCGCATACCCCCGCTGAACTGGTGCGGATAGTCGTCCAGGCGTTTTTCCGCCGAAGGAATGCCCACCATGCGCAGCAGCTCGAGCGTACGCTCGCGGGCGGACGCACGGTCCATCCCGAGGTGCAGCTCCAGCGCTTCGCTCACCTGGCGGCAGATCGTGAGCACGGGGTTGAGCGAGGTCATCGGGTCCTGGAAGATCATCGAGATGCGGTTCCCGCGTACGTGCCGCATCTCATCTTCGCTCAGGCTCAGGAGATCTTCGCCGTCGAAGATGATCTCGCCCCCGACGATCTTGCCTGGCGGCTGAGGGATGAGGCGCATGATGGAAAGGGCGCTTACGCTCTTGCCGCACCCACTTTCCCCGACGATACCCAGCGTCTCCCCTTTATGCACGTAGTAGGAGACACCGTCGACCGCCTTGACGATGCCGTCCTGGGTCTTGAAATAGGTCTTCAGGTTGTTCACCTGGAGCAACGGTTCGGCCATTTCGACCCCCACTCTACGCTATCGTTCATAGATGCGCGGGTCCAGGGCATCCCGCAGGCCGTCGCCGAAAAAGTTGAACGCCAGCACGGTGAAGCAGAGGGCAATGGCGGGGAAGAAGACAGGCCACCAGTACGCCCTCATCCCCTGGTATGCGTCCGAGAGCATAATCCCCCAGCTCGGCGTAGGCGGGTTGACACCGAGCCCGATGAAGGAGAGGAACGCTTCGGTAAAGATGTAGCCGGGGATGGCCATCGTCTCGGAGACAATACACGGACCCAAGACGTTCGGCAGCAGGTGCACGAAGAGGATACGGCTGTTCGAAGCGCCCACGCACCGTGCAGCCTCGATGAACTCCTTCTCCTTGTACGAAAGCACCTGTCCTCGCACAAGCCGGGCCATACCCAACCAGTTCAATGCTCCCAGGGCAATGAAGATGAACAGCATACCACCCAGCCGGCGGTCCGTTTCCAACATCCAGCGCACCAAAGCGCTGGCTTCCCCTTTCTTTTCGTAGGCGGTGGCCAGGGCCTTGAAGTAGACCTGAAGCAGGATGACGAAGATCAGGAGCGGGTAACCGTAGAGGATGTCTACGATGCGCATCATGATGTTGTCGACCTGGCCCCCGAAGAAGGCCGAGATGAGGCCGTAGATCATCCCGATGGTGAAACTGACCGCCGCTCCAACGAACGCGACGGAAAGCGATACCCGCGCCCCGTAGATGACCCGGCTGAGCACATCCCGGCCCAGGCCATCTGCGCCGCAGATGTAGCGGAACCCAGCGTAGGCTTTCGACTTTGCCTCCGCGGTCGGCTTGTAGACACCCAGCGGGGGCACACGGGGGTACTGGGCAGCGTCCTCACGTGCACTGGGTTCAAGGACTTTCGCAAATGGGGTGTTCCTATCCGCCTGGAGGGCCGCCCAGTACCCCTGGAGGCGATACGGGTTTACATAGTCGGCAAAGATCGCCACCAGGACCAGGAAGATGATAAAGATCCCGCTTGCTACCGACAGCCTGTTCTTGAGCAGCTGACGCCAGGCATCCCGCCAAGGGGTTCGCACCTTCCGCTGGAGGATGACCAGGTCATCACGGGACACCTGCTCGGCCGAAACCGCCATCGTTCTTCCTCCTCACCCAGCCCGCTGCCCGGGCTCAGGAGTACCGGATGCGTGGGTCCAGGATCCCATAGGTGATGTCTACAGCCAGGTTCGCAAGCACGATAAGCACCGCATAGATGACCGTCGTAGCCATCACGATCGGGTAGTCCCGGTTCCCGATGCTCTGCACAAAGTGTTTGCCCATCCCGGGGATCGCGAAAATCTGCTCGGTAACCACAGTTCCAGTCACTACGGCCGCAAACATCGGTCCGAGGACCGTCACCACCGGGATCAGCGAGTTCTTCAAGGCGTGGCGAATCACTACCGCACGCTGAGACAGGCCTTTCGCGCGCGCCGTCCGGATATAATCCTCGCCGATCACCTGCAGGAGAGACGCCCGTGTCAGCCGCGCGATGCTGGCCGACATCCCGATGCCAAGAGCAAAAGCCGGCAGGATATAGTTCGAGAAGCGCCCGGTCCACTTCAGGTTCAGCAGATTCAGCCCGTTCACAAAGATGGCGATGAGCAGAGGCCCCATCACCATCACAGGGACCGATACCCCGACGATCGCGAAGAACGTCGCGACATAGTCGAGGATCGTGTTGTGCTTCAGCGCGGCGACGATCCCCAGGGGGATACCCATACAGATGGCGACGGTGAGCGCGAGGATCCCCACGATCGCCGAAATGGGGAACCCGTTCTTTGCCTCAAAGGTCACCCGGCGCACGGTGCCTGTGAATCGGTCCCCCTTCCACCGCACAGAAAGGTCGCCCGGGAGTTTCTGA
Organism: Chloroflexia bacterium; assembly: GCA_041082245.1. Lineage (GTDB taxonomy): Bacteria > Chloroflexota > Chloroflexia > DTKN01 > DTKN01 > DAOTVY01. Next base: position 29,189 of record JBDOIE010000191.1, on the reverse strand, counting down.
GCCTTGCCCTCTTGCAATGCAAGCGGTTGATCCTGGCCGGCCGAGGTGACTGCCCAGCCTCCGTCCTCCTGAAGGTGCAATACAAAGCGCACCGGCACGTCCAACCGACGGTCCATGACCAGGTTCTGGCCCTTCAGCGCGACCTTGGTGCGGTCGTCCAAATCGACGGAGCCCCCAGCCCTGAGTTCCGCCGGCGACCCGTCCTGGAGGATCACGGAAAGCTCCCCGGCCTTGCTCCAGCCCAGCGTCAGCTGCTCACGGCCCCGGCGCAGGTTTACCACGCCATCCCGGTTCTGAAAGACCGTGCCGTCCGGGAGCGTATACTTCTCGCCCGGCTCCAGGCGTTCTTCCGACCCGTCTCTCGCGATGAGGGCGATCATCCGCACGAGCGGGAGGCGCATCTTCTCCTCCATTACATAGATGTCGCCCCCCTGGCTCAGCACGAGCAGGCCGTCTGTTTCTACGGCCTGGCTGCCCAGCGTACGGTACTCCTCGCCCACGCGGACGGCGATCCCCTTTTCCTTCCCGGTCGCCTCACGGAACTCGACCCGCACATCCCCGTTCATAGCGACCACGTTGAGGCCTTCGCCCAGGACCGTCGTCCCGTCGGGCAGCGTCACGCGCGTCCCCTGATCGAGCGGAACAAGGTTGCCGCGACCGTCGTTTACCGCCAGCATGCGCTCTACCGGCACTTCGAACGCCGACTGCTGAAGCAGCTTATCGGCCGGCATCGAGGCCGTAACCGTGACCACGCCTTTACGCTGCGTGACCAGGGCGCCGTTCGTCAGGGTGATCGTGTGACCCTCCTCGAGCAGGCGAACCTTGCCCGGCCCCTCGCGCACGACCAGCACCGGCTGCAGATTGATCCGGATGGCCGCGTGGTTCACCAGGACGTCCGTCCGGTCCGGCGCAAGCCGCACATAGTAGTCGCCGCCGATGCCGTAGCCAACCCCCTGCTGTACCAGCTTCTCCTTGCCTCCGTCCGCTTTGACCACAGCCAGCAGGAGGGAAGAGGTCTCGCTCAACTGGAGTTCCAGCCCGCCTTCCTTGCGCACCAGGAGCCGATCTCCGGCGCGCTGCACGGTGGTGCCGTCTTCCAACGTCACCTCGACCCCTTCATCGAGCGGAATCCAGCCCCGGCGAGTGCGGACCGCAAGCCCCCCTTCGCTGAGCGGCAGCACACGCATGTCGAACTTGAGCGCCACGTCCCGCCGCCGCTCCACGTTGATCTGGTTGCCCCCGTAGGTCAGCACGGTGCCGTCACGCAGTTCCAGCCCCTTTCCAGCGACCAGGGGCTTCTCCTCCTCTACATCCTCCACCACCAGCGTGCCGTCCGCGTTCCGGCGCAGCGTGAACTCGGTCTTGGCCGTCTGGATCTGGAGTACCTTCAGGCCCAGAACCGCGCTAACCTCACGGTCCCGATACTTGAAGGAGACACCAAAGTCCAGCCGTGCCAGGTCGCCCAGGTAGTTCAGGTACTGCCGCCAGATCGGCTTGTCCAGGCCGTACTTGCGCTTGATGTTCCGAACTACGTGAGCCGGAAGCTGCTTTTCCCCCGCGAAATCGAATGGTCCACCAGGGATCGCCCGAACCGTCCAGAAGGTCAACGCGGTTACGACGAAGAACACAGGCACGAACCAAAAGAGTCTACGCAGGATATAGGCGAGCATTCTCCGAGACCTCCTCCGACCGATCGGTCTGGCCTGACGGGGCCGGCCGAGCGCGGATTATATCACAATCCTGCTCCGTACGCAAACCGGGTCCTTCACTTCGGCGTCTCCCGGAGCGCACGGAGCTCCTGTTCCAGGCGGAAGATTTCCGCTGCCAGGCTACGGTGGCGCATCTGCAGCGCCGGAAGAGAGGCGCTTCGGGCAACGAACGCTCGCCGCCGCTCGCGCCCACGGCTACGCGAGAGCTGGGCCTGCAACTCCGCGATCTGCCGTTCCACCTCGCGCTGCTCCTGGAGAAGGCGCTGCATCTGCGCCTCGAGCTCGCGAAGCCGATCCACGGCAGCTTCCGGCTCTTCAGCCCTCTGGGCCATCGCCCTTTCATCCTTTCTGCACGCGCCCGGAGGGGCTCGAACCCCCAACCCTCGGTTCCGAAGACCGATGCTCTATCCGTTGAGCTACGGGCGCAAACGGCCTCCAGCGGCCAAGCAAACATGATTATAGCACCTTCCGCGACAAATGCCAACCTCACAGCTTGCTCTTGACCCCGTACACATACCCGCCGCGCAAGCCCGCGAGCTCCCGCGTGTAGACGAACGCCCGGGAGTCCACCCGTGTCACCACATCGATCAACCGCCCGAGATCTCGCGCGCCACACACCACCGTCAGAACCTCTACGCGGCCTTCCCGCCCCATCCCGCTATGGCGGGTGAGCGCAAACCCGGCCTCCCGGATCGCGGTCTCCAGCTCCTGCCAGGCGCCGGAGGTGATCACGGTCACTTCGACGACCCCACGGCTCATACGCTCCGAGAGCGCCATCCCGACGATGGTCCCCGTCGCAAAACCGCCCGCATAGGCGATCACGTTCAGCCAATTCCCGATGTCCTGGATCACGCGGCTGACGATCAGGATGTAAATGAGGATCTCCACAAACCCCACCACGGCCGCCAGCCACTTGCGCCGGCGCACGATCAACTGCACGCGGATCGTTCCCAGCCCCACGTCCACCACGCGCGAGGCAAAGATCAACGCCGCCCAAAGCGCCCCACTCCAGGTCATTCTTTCCTCCTTCCTACTCGAGCACCCGAGCCCCCAGGACCTCCTCGAGCGCCTCGCGGGGAACCGGCCCGACGCGGAGCAGGCGCGGAGGGTCCTGCGTCAGGTCGATAATCGTGGATGCCTGGGCCCTCCCGGACTGGCCACCGTCCAGGATGAGCGGAATGCGCCCGCCGAGCTGTTCGAGCACCTGTTGCGCAGTCGTCGGTGCAGGTCGGCCGGAGCGGTTCGCGCTCGTGCCGGGCACGGCGCCCCCGAGCGCCCGCGCGAGCGCCCGCGGTACGGGGTGATCGGGCAGCCGCACGGCGACCGTCGGCCGTCCCCCCGTTACCCGTTCCGGGACGAGGGCGCTGCGCCACAGCACGAGCGTCAGGCCGCCGGGCCAGAAGCGCCGGATCAGGCGCCATGCGGCAGGCGGTACCTCCCGGCAGAACTGCTCGACGCACTCCACGTCGGCCAGCAAGAGGGGCATCCCCCGTTCCTCAGGGCGCCCCTTGGCCTCGTAGAGGCGCTCCAGCGCTGCGTCCTCCGCAGGGGACGCGCCCAGCCCGTAAACGGTGTCCGTCGGGAATGCGACCGGCTCAGAGCGCTTCAGCCAGTCGAGCGCTTCTTCGAGCGCCCCTGGCTCCTCCACCCGGCGGACCACAGTCGCCCAGCGCGCCATCCCCACCCCCTACGGCAGCCCGAACAGAGCGGCCGCGATCGCGGCCATCCCGACGAGCCCGACGACCAGGTACTCCAGCGCGACCCGCCAGGTCAACGTCCCCGCGAGCGCCTGACGGACCAGGTTCACCAGCAGATAGAACGCGACCAGCAAGAACGCCCCGCCGAGCAAGCCTCCGATCGCCCAGTAGTTCAGCGGCCAGGTGATCTCCCCCACGCACAGGCTAATCACCGCCGCGGTCCACCGCACCGAACGGCGCGGGCCGGCCTGCCGCAAGAGGCTGTGCGCGAGCAGGTAGGTCAGGAAAACGATCGAGGTCGCGGAGAACAGGCTCCGTACCTTGAGGGCGTAGATCGCCGAATAGAGGAAGAAGGCCGTCGGGTAAACCATCAACTCCAGCGTCCGCTCGCTGAAGCGCCGCACCTTCTCGCGCTCATCCGTAGCATAGTGCTGTGCCACCAGCACCGCAACCAGGAACAGCCCGGCCACGCCCAGGCCGACCGCACGCGCAACCAGGTTTCCCAACCAGCGCAGAAAGAGGAAGGCGGCCGTCGTGACGAGCACCGGCAGGGTCCACGAAGCCGGGTGCAGCCGCAGCTGCCATCGACGCCACGGCACCTCGGTTTCCGCCTTCTCCCGCTGCATCGTCTCCGTACCCACGACGAGTACCAGCAACAGGGAAAAGAGGATGAGCCAGGCGATCGAGAGGACGGCGCTCGCACCCCCCGGCAGGGGAATCGCCACGGTCAGCGTGTGAACGCGCTCCGAGAGGAGGATGATCCCCAACCCCATCAACACCACACCGACAAACGGCAGCAGGCGTTCGTATCGTGGCATCGGGACGTCCTCAGCGGGAGAGGCGCGCGATCACCTCGCGCGCCGCGATCACCCCGGAGACCGAGGCCTGGATCAGCCCGCGCGTGACTCCGGCTCCGTCTCCGACGGCAAACAGGTTCGCGACCTGCACCGTCTCGAGCGTCGGCGTCAGATCCAGGCGTGAGGAGTAGAACTTGGCCTCGACGCCGTAGAGCAGCGTGTGCCGGGAGTTCACCCCCGGTGCGATCTTGTCGAGCGCTTCGAGCATCTCCATGATGTCCGCCAGGTACCGGTAGGGCAAGACGAAGCTGAGGTCTCCCGGGACCGCGCTCTTCAGCGTGGGCTCGACGATGCTCCGCTCCAGGCGCGCTGCGGTCGTCCGCCGGCCGGCCCTGAGGTCCCCCAGGCGCTGTACCATGACCCCGCCGCTCAGCAGGTTCGCCAGCCGCGCCAGGTACCGCCCGTAGGCAATCGGCTCGTGGAACGGTTCGGTGAACGATGTGGACACAAGCAGGGCAAAGTTCGTGTAATCGGTCGGGCGTTCGGCATAGCTGTGCCCGTTCACCAGCACCACCGGAGGATCGCCATCCGCGAATTCAGGCGTCACCTCCCCGCGCGGGCAGACGCAGAAGGTACGTACCCGGTCGTCGAAGGCCCGGGTCGTGTACTCCAGTTTCGCCTCGTACAGCACGTCCGTCAGCGGGGCAAGCACCGACGCCGGCACCTCTACCCGCAGCCCGACATCGACCGGGTTGTTGCACAGGGAAATGCGCAGCCGTTCGGCTTCCTGCCGCAGCCAGGCGGCACCCTCGCGCCCCGGAGCGACGATCACGAAATCGGCTGCCAGGGTCTCCCCAGAAGCGGTCGTCACCCCCTGCACACGGCCCTGGTCCGCCTCCAGACGCGCCACTGGCGTGTTCAGCCGCACCTCGATCCGGCCCTCGAGCGCACGACGCATCGCCTGCACGATCTCGCTGCAGTGCTCTGTACCGAGATGGCGGATCGGGACCGGCACCAGCCGCAGCTCCGCCAGCGCTGCCCGCCGCTGCAGGTCCTCCACCTCATCCCCGGTGCCGTACACCCGCTCGGAGGCCCCGAATTCCCGGTAGATGCCGTCGACGTAGGCGATATAGCGCTCGATCTCCCCGCGCGGCAAATAGTCCGTGAGCCAACCGCCGACCTCGGGGGAAAGCGTCAATTTCCCGTCCGAAAAAGCCCCTGCCCCGCCCCAGCCGGAAAGCTGCGCACAGGGACGGCAATTCCGGCAGTTGCCGCCGGACTCCCGGATCGGGCAGCGACGCTCTTCCAGCGCGTGGCCCTTCTCCAAAAGGAGGATACGCCCGGCCCCGTGGCGCGACAGTTCGAGCGCCGCAAAGAGTCCGGCCGGCCCGGCTCCGACGATGATCACATCGTAGCGCCTGTCCATATTCGCCTGCCCGGCCTCCCTACCCTTCCAGCGGCGCAAAACGCGCCGTGAAATGACGCAGGAACGGCGGCTCGTAGACGATGCGCAGGCCGCGGATCTCTTCCCGATGCCGGTAGACGTCTCCTACGACCTCGGCGACGTATGCAAGGTGGGTGTTCGTGTAGACGCGTCTGGGTACGGCCATGCGCACGAGTTCCAGCGCCGGATAGATCGTCTCGCCGGTACGCGGGTCGCGGCGGGCGTTCATGACCGTCCCGATCTCCACCGTACGGATACCGCCGGCGATGTAGATCTCGACCGAGAGCGCCTGGGCCGGGAGATGGGACTGGGGCATATGGGGGAGGAAGCGACGGGCATCGAGATACACCGCGTGACCCCCGACCGGCTCCAGGATGGGCACATCGTAGCCCTTCAAGCACTCTGCCAGATAGCGCACCTGGCCGATGCGATGCGCGAGGTAATCCTCGTCCAGCGCCTCCCAGAGGCCCCGGGCGATCGCCTCCAGGTCCCGGCCCGCAAGCCCGCCGTACGTCGGAAACCCCTCGACCAGGATCAAGCGCTGGCAGATGCGTTCGTAGAGATCGCCATCTCGCATCGCCAGGAAACCGCCGATGTTCGCCAGCCCGTCCTTCTTGGCGCTCATCGTGCAGCCGTCCGCATACGAGAAGGTCTCTCGCGCGATTTCCAGCACGGAACGGCCGGCCTGCCCCGGCTCCCGCTGCTGGATAAAATAGGCGTTCTCTGCATGCCGGCAGGCATCGATGAAGAGCGGAATGCCGTGGCGGTGCAGCACCTGGCTGACCTGGCGGATGTTCTCCAGGGAAACGGGCTGGCCTCCGCCGTTGTTGTTCGTGATCGTGATCATCCCCAACGGGATGCGCTCGCGGCCGACCTCCGCGATGAGCGCCTCCAGTCGCGCCACATCCAGGTTGCCCTTGAACGGGTGGTCCGCCTGCGGGTCGAGGCCCTCCGGGATGACGAGGTCGACTGCATGCGCCCCGAGGGCCTCGATGTTCGCGCGCGTGGTGTCAAAGTGCATATTGCTCGGCACGACATCCCCGGGTCGGAGAACGGTGGAGAACAGCACATGCTCGGCGGCGCGGCCCTGGTGGGTGGGCACAAAGTAGGGGAAACCGAAGATGGAGCGGATGGCTTCCTCCAGGTGGTAGAAGTTGCGACAACCGGCGTACGATTCATCTCCGACCATCATGCCGGCCCACTGCTGGTCGCTCATCGCGCCCGTGCCGCTGTCCGTCAGGAGATCGATGTAGATGTCCTCCGCCCGCACGCGGAACAGGTTGTACCCCGCCTCCTGCACGATGCGCCGGCGCTCCTCGCGGGTCGTCCGGCGCAGCGGTTCGACCACCTTGATGCGGTACGGCTCCACGGGTGGACGGTCCAATTCCGGCCTCCTTCGGCAACGAATCCCCGACAACGGGGATTCCGGTTCAAGCGAGGCCATTCTATCCCCTTTCCCGGGGGCTGTCAACCGAGCGCCGGTTGCACGGGCGCGCGGGTTGTAGTAGAATGGGCGCGCCACTGGACGACGGGGCAGGCCGGCGCAGTATGCCGGCCTCCTTCGGGATGGACCGCAGCGACAGGCCGGCGCCTCGCCAACCGCCAGGAGCAGGAGGAAACGATGTCTATCTGTCCCAATTGTGGGGCGCGGAACCCGCGCGAGAACACGGTCTGCCGCTCATGTGGGGCCGTCCTGGGCGCAGAGGCCGAGCCGGCCTCCGTACAGGAGCTGCCGCAGCCCGAAGAAGAAACCGAGGCCCCCGAGGTGACCACCGAGGAGGCCGTCCCCGAAGAGAAGGAAGAGGAAGCTCCCGGGATGACCTGTATCCGCTGCCAAGCACCCATCTCCCCCGGTGAAGCGCTCGTGATTCCCGGCCGGGTCCGGGGCCAGACGGCCGCGCTCTGTCCCCGGTGTGTCTCCGAGCTGGAAGCGCGCTTCGCCGCGGAGACGCAAGGCATCCAGATGCCACGTGCGGTGCTGTTCGGTGCCGCGGCAGCGATCCTCGGTGGAGCCGTGTGGTACCTCGTGTACCGCTACACAGGAACGGACCTCACGCTCCTTGCCTTCCTTGGGGGCTGGGGGATCGCCGAGGCGGTGCGGTTCGGCGCAGGGAAGAAGCGGGGCCGCAAGCTGCAATGGCTTGCGCTGGGCCTGACTGCGGCCATGATCCTGGGCGCCGAGTACGCAATCCTGGGGCGCTTCAACCCGGCCGACTTTTTCTCCGCCTTCTGGGCACAGGTCACCGGCAGCCTCTTTACCCTTGTGCTGTACGCCCTTGGGCTCTTCCAGGCCTATTCTACCCCGGCCCCTCGGCGGTTGATCGGCGCCCGGCGATAGCGGTATGGCACCGTACGCACGGGCTCCCGCGAGGCCGAAACCCGAAAGGCGCTTCCGACGGGCCGACCGGGGGGCTCATCCTGAGGGGAGAGGTTGTGAGGGCAGCTGCTGCTGTTCCGTTCCGAAAACGATCACGAGGAGGCCACGTGGCCTCCTCGTTCCGTTTAGCCCCAAGGGCGTGCGGCGTTACCGCTCCATCTCGAACACCATCTCGCAGCAATCGTCCCCGCGGCCCATCGATCGGGTGACCGTGCAGCGCAACAAGGGGTGGCAGATGCGCGCCGCTTCGATCTCGAACGCCGCGTAGGCCTGACAGAGTTCGGGAGTCGACTCCTTCGCCGGGTCGTCGTAGAGCGGGCACTTTTTCCAGCGGAAGACGGCACGTTCCGGCGTCGCCCCTTCCTCGACCTCGACCTCCATACCGAGGGTTTCCTCCGCTGCCCGCATATAGGCTACCATACCGCGGGCGTTCCGTTCGAACTGTCCCGATTCGAAGGCCCGTGTCGCCTGGAGGCGCGCGATGCGCCGGAACGCTTCCGCGATCGCCGCGAGCCCTTCCGATCGGCAGCGCTCGGCCACCGTTCGACCCAGGACACCCCAGATCAGCGCATAACTGCGGCAAGCCGCGCGCCACGCCTTCTCCGGCCGGCCAGTCCAACTGGCAGGCAACTGCTCCAGGATATGCCCCACAGCACCGCGCTCCTTCGGAACGGCGTTATGCCGGCGCTGTTGGTTCGTAGCGCCGGATCACCCCGACAACGCGCCCCTGGATCGCAACCTGGCGCGCGTCGACATAGATCGGCTCCATCTGCCGGTTTTCCGGCTGCAGCCGGACCATGCGTCCTTCCCGATAGAAGCGCTTCAGGGTCACTTCCTGCCGATCGCGCAGCCACACCGCGACCATCTCGCCGTTGTGGGCCGTTTGCTGACGGCGCAGGATGACGATGTCCCCGTCCGCGATAAAGGCGTCGATCATCGAGTCGCCCTTGACGCGCAGAGCAAAGAGGTCGTCGGTCGACCCCGGCCACAGGTCGGCCGGCAGCTGCACGTGCTCCGTGTCCTCGCTCGCGCGCAGCGTCTCCAGGGCAGCGGGGTCCTCGGGGACAGGGATCGGCTCGCCGGCTGCGATGGTACCCAGGAGGGGGACAGCACGCAGGTTTTGCAGGAACGACACCCCTCGCTCGTTCAGGGTGATCGAGCGCGAAGCGCGCCGCACGCGCTGCAAGAGCCCGTGGCGCTCCAGGACCTTCAGGTTATAGTCCACCACCGAGGTCGAAGAAAGCGCTAGCGTCGTCTGGATCTGCCGGATCGAAGGCGGATAGCCGTGCTCCCGGATGAATTCCTCCACGTACTCCAGGATCTTCCGTTGCCGCTCGCTGATCTTCCTCATGAGTCCCGTCCTCGCCGCGACCCTCGCACAGACTGTCGCCCGCTCCGTCGCGGCCATTTGCATTATACACTCGCACGTTTGTTCTGTCAAGTAGCCGTTTTGACCGGCGCTGTCCGCTATGCTAGAATGATCTGGGCCGAAAGAAGGAGGAAGAAAACGTGGTGGAACTGCGTCGCTGGCTGCCTTTGCTGCTCCCCGTCGTGCTTCTGGAATGGGGACTGATGCTGGCCGCGCTGATCGACCTCGTCCAACGCCCGCGCACCAAGGGTCCGAAATGGGCCTGGGTGCTCGTGATCGTGATTGTGAACATCGTGGGGCCGATCGTCTACTTTCTCTTCGGCCGGGAGGAGTAGTTGGACGCGATCCGCACCGAAGGGCTGGAAAAGCGGTTCGGCCCGGTGCGCGCTCTCGACGGGCTGACGCTCACCGTGGAGCCCCACACGATCTATGGCTTCCTCGGGCCGAACGGTGCGGGCAAGACCACCACGATCCGCCTCCTCACCGGCCTTGCCCGACCGACGGGGGGGCGCGCCTGGGTCGCCGGGCTGGAAGTGGGCCGTGACCGCCAGGCCCTCGCCCGCTGCATCGGCTACCTTCCCGAGGAACCGGCCTTCTACCCCTGGATGACCCCGGAGGAGTACCTGGACTACGTGGGGCGCATCTTCGATCTCCCGGCGAGCGAGCGCCGGGCACGTTCCCGGGAGCTGCTCCAGCGTGTGGGCCTGGAGGAGGTGGGTCGGAGGCGGATCGGGGGCTTTTCGCGCGGGATGCGCCAGCGCCTGGGCCTCGCCCAGGCGCTCCTGAACCGCCCTCAGGTGCTCTTCCTGGACGAGCCGCTGAGCGCGCTCGATCCGGCCGGACGGAAACAAGTGCTCGACCTGATCGAGAGTCTGCGCGGGGAATGCACGGTCTTTATGTCCACTCATATCCTGGCCGACGTGGAGCGCGTCTGCGACACGGTGGGGATCATCGCGCGGGGTCGCATGGTCGCGGAAGCCCGTCAGGAAGAGCTCGCCCAGCGCTACGCCGTGCCGGCCTTCGAACTGGAGTGCGAGCGCGGACAGGAGGAGACGCTGGCCGCCTGGGCGGCCGCCCTGCCGCTGTCGATCCCCTGGGTTGCCCGGACGACGCTCGACGGCAACACCGTGCGCGTGATCGTCCGCGATATCGTCGCCGCCAGGCGGGAACTCCTTGCGCTGGCGGTGCGCTCTGGCCTGGTACTGAACCGCTACGAGATGGTGCGCCCGTCGCTCGAGGACATCTTTCTGCGCCTGGTGGGCCCGGGAGAGTCGCCGAAATGAGTGTCGCCCTGCGCAAGGAGCTGCTCGAAATCGTACGCAGCCACCGGCTGACGATCCTCGGAACGGTCCTGCTGCTCTTCGGGCTCCTTTCCCCGGCGCTGGCCAAGTTCACCCCCGAGATCGTTCGCCTGGTCCCGGGTGGGGAAGCGCTGGCCGCCATCATCCCCGAGCCGACCATAGCCGACGCGGTTGCCCAGTATGTGAAGAACACGACCCAGTTCGGGGTCATCCTAGCGCTCCTGCTCGCCATGGGGATGGTCGCGCAGGAGAAGGACAAGGGGACGGCGGCGCTCGTGCTCGTCAAGCCGCTCTCCCGGACGGCCTTCGTCCTGGCCAAGTTCGCGGCGCTCGCCGTGTCGTTCGCGGGAAGCCTCGCGCTGGCCGGCGCCGGCGCCTACCTGTACACGACAATCCTCTTCCAGCCTCCCGCCCTCGGTCCGTGGATGGTGCTGAACGGTTTCCTGCTCCTTTTCCTGCTCGTGTACGTCGCGGTGACGTTGCTCTGCAGCACCCTCGCACGCTCCGCGCTGATCGCCGGAGGGCTCGCCTTCGGGGCGGTCGTGCTGCTCGGCGGGCTCGGAGCCATTCCCGGGGTCGGCGACTACCTCCCCGGACGGCTTCCGAGCTGTGGGGCGACCCTGGCCACCGGTGGGCACTGCGCCTGGGGGCCCGCAGCCGCTGTCTCTGCCGGACTGATGGTGCTGGCGCTCGGCGTGGCCTGCCTGGCCCTGGAGCTTCAGGAGCTTTGATCGGGCCCGAGCCGCCACAGGAGGTGCGCATGGACCCACTGGACAAGCTCCGGCTGCTCGGCCCACCGACCTGCTTCGAGCCGGCCGAGGAGCTACCCCTGCGTCGGCCAGCTGTCCCTGCCCCTGCGGACGACCTCAGCCGCTGCATCTACCAGGCGGTGCTCCCCGGAGGGAAACGGATCGCGCTCCTGAAGACGCTCATGACGTCGGCATGCGAGCGCGACTGCCTCTACTGCGCCTTTCGCCGGGGACGGGACACGCGGCGCGCGACATTCTCGCCCGACGAGCTTGCGCGCCTCTTCATCCAGATGCACGAACGCGGCCTCGTGCAGGGACTCTTTCTTTCCTCCGGCATCGCGGGAGGTGGCGCACGGACCGAGGACCTGCTTATCGACACTGCGGAGATCCTGCGCCGGCGATACCGCTTCCGCGGCTACATCCACCTGAAAATCATGCCCGGGGCCGAGCGCGAGCAGGTGATCGCCGCAATGCGCCTGGCCAACCGGGTATCGGTGAACCTGGAGGCGCCCAACCCGGAGCGGCTCTCTCGCCTCTGCCCCCACAAGTCGTTCTACGAGGAGCTGTTCGAGCGCCTGAAGTGGATCGCGCAGGTGCGCCGCAGCGAGCCGGGCCGCTGGCCAAGCGCGACCACCCAGTTCGTGGTCGGCGCAGCCGGGGAGAGCGACCGCGAGATCCTCCGCACGACAGAGTACCTCCTGCGGGAACTTGGGCTGGCACGGGCCTACTTCAGCCGCTTCGAGCCGGTCCCCGGAACTCCGCTCGAGGACCATCCGCCCACACCGGCGCTCCGCGAACACCGGCTCTACGAATCCTCTTTCCTGCTGCGCGACTACGGATTCAAGGTGGACGAACTCCCCTTCGACGAAAGCGGCAACCTGCCGCTGGAGGTGAACCCGAAGCTGGCCTGGGCCCGCAAGCACCTGCTCGAAGCCCCTGTCGAGGTGAACACGGCAAGCCGGGAGGAACTGCTGCGCGTGCCGGGCATCGGTCCTGTCGGCGCGGATAGCATCCTGCGCGCACGGACGCAGGGCACGCTGCGCGAGCTGGAAGACCTGCGGAAACTCGGCATCCGCGCGGAGCAGGCAGCGCCCTTTGTACTGCTGGCGGGGCGCCGGCCGGCCCGCCAGCTTCCCCTCTGGCCCACAGGTGAGTCGATTCCATCCCCCAAGGAGGCGAAACCGTGACGACCTACCACCTGCGCCACCCGGAACAGGAGATCGCCGATCGTGCTACGCTCCTGGAGATTCTGGCCGGCCAGCGCACGATGGCACTGGCTATGTGCCGGGACGGCGAGCCGTACCTCGTAACCGTGAACTATGCCTTCGACGCGGCACACGATTGCTTCTACTTCCACGCGTCGCCCGTCGGGAAAAAGATCGACTACCTCAAGGCGAATCCCATCGTGTGGGGACAGGTTGTGGAGGACCGCGGCTATCTGGACGGGCGCTGTGACCACGCGTACCGCTCCGTCCACTTTCGCGGGCACGTCGAGTTCCTGGAAGACCCCGAGGAGAAGCGTCAGGCACTCTCGCTGCTGATCGAGCAGCAGGAGAGCAACCCGGCCGCCGCGCGGGAGCGGTTTCTGCGCGCGGCGCGCATCGCAGAGACGGCGGTCATCCGCATCCGGGTCGAGGGGATGTGGGGGAAGAAGAACCCGGCATAGGGAGGTATGCGCGTGCGCCGGTTTCGACGGGTTCTTGCCCTGCTGCTTCTCCTGCTCCTCGCGTGCCAGGGGAACGAGCCTTTCTCCGGGGCACGGGCTTACCGCCACGTACAGGTCCAGCTGGAAGCCGGCGCGCGTACGCCCGGAGGCGAGGGGGCTAGCCGCGTCGCCGACTATATCGCGGCCGAGCTCCGCAGACAGGGTTGGGAAGTGCGCGAGCAGCGCTTCACCTACCGGGGAGTTCCCCTGCGGAACGTGATCGGCATCCGCGGGGAAGGCCCAATTCTCCTCCTGGGGGCGCACTATGACACGCGGCGGACGGCGGACCAGGATCCAAACCCCTTACTTCGGAACGATCCCGTACCCGGGGCGAACGACGGAGCGAGCGGGGTGGCCGTGCTCCTGGAACTGGCCCGGGTGCTCTCCCGTGGGCCGCTCCCGGTACAGGTATGGCTCGCCTTCTTCGATGGCGAGGACCAGGGCGGGATCGACGGTTGGCCGTGGTCGGTGGGGGCGGCCTATATGGCCACGCACCTGGAGGTGCTGCCCCGCGCGGTGGTGGTCGTGGATATGGTGGGGGACAGCGACCCGCAGTTCTATCAGGAGGGGAACTCGGATCCCGTGCTGCGCCAGAACATCTGGGGACTGGCCGGGCAGCTGGGATACCGCGACATCTTCACCCCCACCGTGCGCCACACGCTGATCGACGACCATGTCCCCTTCCGCCAGCAGGGTATCCCGGCGGTCGACATCATCGACTTTGACTACCCTTACTGGCACACGACCGCGGATACCGCGGACAAGGTCAGCCCGGAGACGCTGGAACGCGTGGGACGCCTGCTGGAAGCGATCGTACGGCAGGGGATTGCACTGAAAACCCGGGAATGACCGGCCGGTCTGCCTCCCGACAGTTCGTTGGTGCACCTTGCTAGCACGTGAGCTTCCCTTGTGGTCGGGCAAAACAAGCGGATGTATCGGCCTACAGAAGTGAGCCAGCGGGCGCGCGACGCGGCCTCGCGGGATCATTTCCTTCGCGTGCACCTGCAATGCCGGGCCTTTTTCGGGAACGGGCTGGCGCAGAGCTTTCCTGTTTTCCTTCCAAGGAAAATCCGGACGTCGATGTATGAGCACCGAACGTGCCGCGCAGAGGTCACGGGGGGGCGCGCCGGATGCGCCGGCCGGCTTCGCCGGTTGGGCAGCGGGGAGGGCCGCGCGCCGCGTATCGAAACCCAGGAGCCGCGCGGCGCATCCGGTGTCTCGATACCGGGGCGAGTCATTGCCTCGCGCCCTACGCGCGGCCTACTCGATCGCTGAAGGCGCCGGTACGCTTCGGGTCAGGATCGCCCGATGGCGCGGCCCTCTGCTGGGACACAGGAAAGAGCTGGCCTGGCGCCCAGGAATTGGAAATGGGGCCCGCGTATGGTACAATGGGGCCAAGGCCATCCATCTGAGTTGTACCGGGAGCGTGGACCGGTGCACCGCGAAGCGCTTGAGGCCGGTCGGCCTGCCCACGTCGGCGGGCCCCACCACGAACTGTTCCGGCTGCACGATGCGCTGCGCCAGCTGGGCGCCTGCCAGGCCTACCTTCTTGGCCCGGTAGCGCAGGGGAAAGGCGGCTGGGGCAGTGAGCTCGACATCCCGGTAGTACTGGAAACCAACCTTCCCTTTGCTGGCCGTCTGGCATTGCGGGACCGGCCCCCCCTGCCCCGAATCGAGGGTCTGGGGGAGGAAATCGCCTCCTCAGATGGCTCCTACGTCCCTACACGCTACCCGAACGGCTTGCCGGACAGCATCCCAGCGCGGGCATTCGGGATGCGCAATGCCGGGGAGGTGTTGCGGATCGCCCGCGAGGCGCTCGGATTCGTCGCGGCCAGGATAAGCCACGCACCTTGAATGGAGGAACCTATGCCGTACCTTGGCGCTCATATGTCGATCGCCGGTGGGGTGGAGCAGGCGCTCGTGCGCGGACAGATGCTCGGGTGTGAAGCGGTGCAGATCTTTACGAAGCAGCCGAACCGCTGGGCGGCCAAGCCGCTCACTCCCGAAGAGATCGCGGCCTTTGCCCGCACGTGGCAGGAGAGCGGCATCGGCCCGGTGTGGGCGCACGACGCCTATCTCATCAACCTCGCCTCTCCTGAAGAGGCGCTCTGGGAGCAATCGGTACAGGCGTTCCAGCACGAACTGGAACGCGCCCGGGCGCTCGGGCTGCCCTACCTCGTGACACACGCCGGGGCACACCGGGGCGCTGGGGAAGAAGAAGGCCTGCGGCGTATCGCCCTGGCACTGGACCGGGTCCTGGCCGCGGTTCCCGAGGTGATGGTATTGCTGGAGACGACGGCTGGCCAGGGTGGCGCGCTTTGCTACCGCTTCGAGCAAATCGCCTGGATCATCGAGCACGTACGCCACCCCGAACGGCTGGGCGTCTGCTTCGACACCTGCCACGTCTTCGTCGCGGGTTACGAGCTCCGCAGCCGGGAGGGATACGAGCAGACGTTCCAAGAGCTGGACGAACGGATCGGCCTGGAGCGGCTGAAGGTGTTCCACCTGAACGACGCCAAGAAGGGATTGGGCAGCCGGGTCGACCGCCACACGCACATCGGGCAGGGGCTCCTGGGCCTGGAACCGTTCCGGTGGCTCCTGAACGATCCCCGTTTCCGCGAGCATCCGATGGTGCTGGAAACCCCCAAAGGCCCGGAGATGGAGGAAGACCGGCAGAACCTGGCCGTACTCCGGAGCCTGCTCGCCTGAAGGCGGGCTCAGTGGAACAAGGCGTAAAGGAGCAGTAGCAGTCCCTGATAAAGGGCAAAAGCGCCCACGACAAGCGGAGTGCCGACGCCCTCCCATGCATAGAGTTCGCGCAGCGCAAGCCAGAGCAGCACCCCGCCCCACAGGCCGGCGAGCCCCCACCACAGGAGGAAGAGCGGCTGCAGGAGGCCGGTGGTCCCCAGGATGAGAAGCACGAGGGCCACGAGGACACGGGGCGCTTGCGTGCGGGAGTATAGCGCCAGGGCATTGCGGAACTCGCCCGGCTGTTCGTACATTTCCGCGACCGTGCTGATCATCCCTGCGATGAACGGCCATTCCGCCAAGAGAAGAACCGCGAGGACCCCGCCGAGCAA
This sequence comes from Chloroflexia bacterium, assembly GCA_041082245.1. Taxonomy (GTDB): domain Bacteria; phylum Chloroflexota; class Chloroflexia; order DTKN01; family DTKN01; genus DAOTVY01. Next base: position 12,961 of record JBDOIE010000191.1, on the reverse strand, counting down.
CAGCGGGGGCCACCACCCCTGGCCGAACGCGACGGGACGGAACGAGAGGACCGCCAGAGGCCGTGCGAGCGGCGGGAACAGCCATTCTTCCGCAAGGACGAGGAGAAGGGCAGATGCGCCCAGCATGCCCGCTGCCCGTGCTGCACGTCCGAGAGGGCGTGCGCGTCCTCCCTCTCCCTCCTCTTCTTCCCTGGGTGCCGGCCCCTTTTCTTCTTCGCGCATCTCCCAGGGCAGGTCCGAAGGCACCCAGGCCTCGAGCAGTCCGGGCTTCTTGAGCAGGGTTCCCCCGCCCAGCAGTTCCTCCGCCATGGCGCGCACCGCAGCGCGTGGCTCGCACGCCATCCGCAGCAGGTCGGACCGCTTCCCGCTGCTCGAGCCCTGATCCGGGATAGCGGTCAGCCCCTCGGCGTCGCGCTTCAGGAAACCGCCGGCGCGGATGCGCTGCACCAGATGGACATAGCCGGGCAGGAGCGACGAGAAGAGCACCCCGCGCCGGCAGCCCGCGCCGTAGAAGAGGCTGTAGAGGACGTGCCAGAGCGTAAGGCAGCGCCGGTGCGTCTGGACGAGCGCGATCCCGCCGCCGCGATCAAAAGGCGTTTCGTGCAGCGCCCGGACCCCGTCCCAGGGAATGCGCAGCCACCGGTTCCGGTAACGCACGGACAGCCCCTCGGCCCCCAGGAGCCAGTTCGGGAAAAGGTTCCACAGGAAGAGCACGCTTACGAGGAGCAGCACCATGCTCACCTGCCCCGCGAGCAGCCCCCAGGCGGCCTCCCGCATGGCCGCGGGGTCCTGCGGGGAAAGAGAAGGTAACTCGCCGAAGGTGCGCAGGAACGGGCCAAGGACAGGCCACCCGAGCGCGCGTCCGAGCGCCGCGAAGCGGCCGGCCGCAAACCGCCACCAGACGCCGAGCACGCGCCAGGTGCCACCCGCAAGGAGGAGCACCCCCACGGCACGCGGAATGGCGGTTACCCACCAGGGATAGGTGTAGGCATCCTCCACGGTTGGACGTGGGGCGAACAGGCTGCGCCAGGTTTCCCGAGGCTGGAAAAGGAGCGCGTAAAAGAGGGAATAGGCGGTGTCGTCCACCACGGCTGCAAGTGCGCTTTCGCCGTACTGCTCCTGGAGGTGGGCCACGATCCCACGGGCCAGCCCGTCCAGATCGGAAATGCGCCAGGAAAAGAGCACGCCCTTCGCCAGCCCGGCGCCCCATAGCAGGCTGTAGATGCGATGCCAGAAACCCAGGGGAAGCCGGTGGCCCTGAACGAGGGCTACGATCTTCTCCCCAGGGAGCGCCATGGAAGCAACCAGCGTGATACGGTCCCAGGGCAGCGTGGCCCATCCGAGCCCGCGGCGCACCTGTAGCCCTCGCTCTGTCACGCGCAGTGCGGGGTGGAAAGAGCGAATCAGCGCGGCGAGGAAGAACAAGCCGAACGCCCACCCGTTCGCGCGCAGCAACGTTGGGTAGAGCTCAGGCCACGGGGCGGGCGTCGGAGGGACAGACCCGGACAGCACGAGCGCCAGGCGCTGTACGAACGGCCACGGCGCCAGTGCCGCCAGCATCGCCGGCCACTGGCGGAAAAGCACCTGCAGGTGCACGTGCACCCATTGCCAGGTCGCGGGCACGATGAGCAGCAGCGCCACAACCTCCAGCGGCCAGGCGAACCATTTCGGATAGCGGTGGATCGGCGCTCGTTCTCCCATTCGGAACCTCCCTCGGCCCCCCGCCGCGCGGCCGCTTACCGCCCCCGGCACTTACCCCTCTTGCGTTGCCGCATCCACCATGCGCCGGAGGCGGGCCAGGCGTTCTTTGCGCTCCCGGACAAAGCGCTCGATACCCTCGAGCACCCATCGTGGAGAGAGGTGCGCTTCCTCGAGCACTTCGTCCAGCGTGCCCCCGGTGCGCCACCGGTTGTCCCAGTCGGCCGAGAGGGCGTACTCTTCCGCCAGCGGGTTGAAGATCCAGTCGTGCATGAGCCAGCGCGCCTGGGTCGTGATAAAGGTCGAATCGGCACGGTCCGCCTCGGTGATCACGCGGTTGCGGTACTCCTCGGGCTGCCGGGCGAAGAGCTGCGGGCTGATCGCCGCTACGATCTTGACGTTCAGGCCCTGCCGGTCCAGCTCCGGGAGCAGCCGGCAGATCGCGACCATCGCGCTCGTCCCCTGCACGATGACGGTGCCCATCCGAGGGAGCCCGGGCCTGTAATCCCGCACGATGTAAGCGCCGCGTGCGGCCTCAAAGTGGGAGGGCATACCGAGCGCCTGGCGATCCGGAACCTCGATGGGCGGACGGGTCAGGTGCAATGCGATCAGGGGCGCCTCGAGCCGCAGGGCCGCCCCGAGCACCACCGGCACCTCGTTGTATTCCCACGGGTGCAAGTTGATAATCTGTCCCGCCGGGAAGAGCTGCGTGACCCCAGGAGAAAAGATGCCAAAGTGGGTGCGTGAATCGTCCGCGGTCTCCGGCCCGGAGTGGCCGGCTACCCAGATCACCTTGCCCACTTTGAGCTGACAGTCCTGGGCGAGCTGGCTGAAGAGGCGGAACGGCCCGTACTTCAGATAGGCGAAAGAGCCATAGGTCGAGCAGGCGCCGTAAAAGCCGTCGAACTCTTCCTGCGGGTTTTCGGCAAAGTTGACCGTTGCCACGCCGGCCAGGATGCCGGCATTGGCGAACTCGGTGATCTCCTGGGGGAGCATCACCCCTTCCGGGGTGCCATACCGCTCGTACCAGCCGTAGCCGGGAAAATCGCCCCACCCTTTGGCAAATCCGATGATGTTCGTCGATTCTGCAAGGTCTGCCGAGCAAGCAAGGAAGAGCGGCCGGCCGTAATGCTCGTGGCCAAAGGCGTTCACCCAGGCGCCCCAGCGCCAGAGCGCCTGGCGGTTGGCGACCTTCGTGCCCGGAGCCACGTACATCTCCGGCGGGTAGTTATAGAAATCGTACAGCCGCTCGTCGCGGAACGGGTTCCCGCGCTTCCCCAGGCGGAAAGTCGGGATTTCTTCGGGAACGCTCTCCCCCAGGGAAACGAGCGTGTCCGCGATATAGTCCACCAGATCCTGGTCGCGGCGCAGCACCTCCATGACGACCTGGAGGTTCGCGCGGAACTGGGCGCGCAGCGCCTCGGGATCCTTCGGCGCCGGCTCGCCCATCCCTTCGAAGGGGATGCCGTATTTCTCCACGAACGGCCGCTTCGTCTCCCAGAACTCCGGGCAGTTCAAGCTGTGCGGGCTGCCGTGGGAAGCGAAATCGCACTTCAGGTAATCCCGCCCCTTGCGCGTCTTCAGGTAGGCCACGCTGGGCGCCCGCTGGGGGTTTTCGGACAACACCATGGTGAGCAGCGCCTGAGTCACCGGGCCCCAGTCGTTCCCCAGTTCGCAGCCGAACACGCGCCACCCGTGCGAGCCGAACCAGTCCGCAGGCGTCCCGTAGACGGTTGTCTGCAGGGGATGCTCGTCGATCCCGTAGTCGTTCCAGTCGATGATGTAGTAAAGGTTGTCGAGCGCCATGGCCCAGGCGGAGTTCATCGCCTCGTGGTTCGCGCCCGGCGTCAGACCCGCATCTCCTTCCAGCGCGAACACCTTGACGCCGTATGCGCCGGCGCGCTTGAGGGCGAGCGCTTCCCCCACCGCCGCAGGGCTCCCGTGCCCGGAGGGGCCGGTGTTGAACTTCAGGAAGAGCGTCTTCCCCTCCATCTCCGCGTGCCCGGAAAGCCCTTTGTTGCGGCGGAAATTGAGCAAATCCTCCCAGAAGACGGCCCGTTCGGGCGGGGCCGGCCGGTAGCGCTCGTCTCCGGTCTGCTCGTACTTGATACGCAACGCCTCGTTAAAGAGCGCGAGCGTGCAGTACACGAGCGGGACGTTGTGGCCGGCGATCAGGATGAAGCGGTCCGCAAAACGCTTCTCGGGCCGGCGAATGTCCCAGCGCATCACGCCGCTCAGGAGCAACGAGACCAGCGCATGGACCTTGGAGCGCGATCCGCCCGGGTGTCCGCTCTGGCGGTAGTTCAGGATGAGATCGATCAGCTGATCGATCAGGTCCTTGATCTTCTCCCAGCGGTGGAAATGCGGCACAAGCTCCCGGTAGCGGAAGGCGATCTTTTCCTCGTCGGCACGCAGCATTGCGCTCTCCTTTCGTTGACACGTCCGGCGGCCTCGATGCCGCCGGCATACGCCCGGAGGATCGGCCCGGCTCGACGGCGGCATTATACCCGAAAAGGAAGGGAGGTGCAAATACTTGTTTATTATGTCACGCCGTCGAAGCAGGGCGGTGCCCCGGAGGAAGAACCGGGCGCACCGGGCTCTTCCCGGTGCGCCCTGCAAGGCCGGTTTTGCCGGGGGAAAGGGGACCGCCCCGTCCCCACGGCCGGATGCTAAGGGTTGTAGCCCTTGGTGACGATCGGCAGGTAGATGTGGAAGGGCCACACCACCTCGAAGAATCCGGTCGCTGTATCGCAGCCGCCCATGTTGCACACTTCGAGGGTAACCGTGTAGACGCCGACTGCTCCGTAGACGTGGGTCGGGTTTTTCAGTGTCGAGGTGAAGCCGTCCCCGAAGTCCCAGTGGAAGTCGGTCGCCGGCGGCAGGCCGAGGTCCCCAGTAAAGGTAAAGACCGCGGTTTCGCCCAGCACCACCGGGCTGTTCGATTGAAAGTCGGCAGTGGGGGCGACGGCCTCCGCGATGATGTGCATGATGACCGGCACGTACTGCGTGCCCTCGTCCGCGTTGCTGGAGACGATCAACGTAGCGGTGTAGGTGCCCAGCGGCAACGGCTCGGTCAGGTAAGAGGTAACCGTAACGTCGACGCCGAGGCTGCTCTGTGCCGGCACGGTTCCGGTCACTGGCTCCTCCCAGACCCAGGGCACGTCCATGCCGAACACACAGCCCGGGCTACCCGGGTACGTGAAGCAGATCGCCAGGTCGTTGTGGAGCGACGCCGTGTTGCAGGAATACTCCAGGTAGTAGCTCGGGTTCTGCCAGTAGCCCTGGATACCCACGGTCGCGCCGCTGCCGGCCTCGTTCGAGGAATCCAGGTACTGGATCAGGATGCTGCCGTTCGAGAAGAGGACGATCTCGTAAGTCATGTCGTCCGTCGTGCCGTAGTGGGGCACCTGGTACCACTCGACCACGGCCACATCGGTGCCCTTATAGTTGAGGGCCTGGTAGTAGACCGCCCCGGCCGCGCTCGGGTTCAGGTCGTCCCACATCCCGGCGATAAAGTCCCAGACACCGTAGCCACCGTCGCCGGGGAGACAGACATTGCCCAACCCCAGGTACTGGTCGACGAAGTAGACGGTGCCGTTGGAGCCGACGGCGATCTGGTTGTAGTCCTGTCCGTAGAAGTTGAAGGTGAAGGGCAGGTCGAGCGGGAAGATGGAGCTGTCGTCGGTCAGCCCCAGGTTCTGGCCGGTGCCGCTGATCTCGATCCAGTCGAACGCCGGCCCGCCCGGCTCGTCGCTGTCGGCGAAGGTGTAGCCGAAGGGGTCCGGCCCGCCGGCATCGTCCGGCCACGCCCCACCGCTCGCCCCCTCGACTTTTGCCTCACCCACGGAGGTGACCCGTGCAGCAGACGCCGGGGCGAACTGCAGGAAGCCCACCGTGCCGCTCAGTTCGAAGATGCCGAAGTTCAGGTCCTGGCCGCCGTTGTTGATGATCGAGAGCACGTCGGAGGCCTGTGTGCCGGTCACCACCCAGAACTCGAACATCGTCGGGTCGACGGCGATGCAGGCCCGATCCGGTACCAGGTTCACATCAAGCGTGGTGACCTCGCCTGCGACGATCGTGACGTCGGCGCTGTAGTCCAGGTAGGCGTCGAGTGTGAAGTCGAGGTTGTAGGTGCCGGGGACAAGCCATGCCGCGTAGTGGCCGCTTGCGTCCGTCCAGGTCTCCGTGATCGGGTCCCCTCCGGCGATCGCGATATGCACGCCCTCGAGCGGATCACCGGTGCAGCTGTCCGTTACGTACCCCTCGACCTTGCCCATATCGGCCGGCGGGAGCACGGTCATGGTTACCGGGACCTCCAGGGCAGGCTCGCCCCACACGCGCAGCGTGCAGTAGTAGTCGCCCGGCTGGTTCACACCGGCGTCGTACGTTGCACTGAAGGCGACTGTCACCTGGAGGCTGCCTTCGGCCGGCACCGTGCCGCTGATCGGTTCCTGGCCGAACCAGGGGACATCCGCGCCTGCGCCGGCGAGCCAGACGATGGCGTTGTGCAGCAGCGTGCCCACGTCGCCCGCCCAGTCGGCGCTATGGAAGATGAGCTGGTTCAGGGCAACCACGTTCTCGTTCACCGCGACGGCGTTGTAGCCGCTACCGCTCCAGGAGGCCAGGAGTTCTGCTCCCGTGCGCAACCCCGGGTTCTGGTGGCCCCAGAAGTCCTGGATGCTGGTCACCCCCTGCATCACCGGGTGCGTGGGCTGGAGGATGCTCATCGTGTCGGGGTTCCAGTAGTCGGTCGTCGCGCAGGTGAAGGGGCTGTAGCCGTCCGTCATATAGCGGCCGCCAAAGCCCCACTGGTCGAAGCAGCTCTGCGCATAGAGGCTCTCGATGACCTTGCCGCCGTTGTCGATGTAATCGGCCAGCGCGTTGCCCACGGCGACCTTGTCCAGGCCGGCCGACTCCCAGGTATAGTCGTTGCCAAAGATCACCACCTGGTACGGCGCCAGATCATCCGCCGTCGGGTTCCCCTGGTAGTTGTCCCACACGGTGACGTTCAGGTCCGGGAAGGCCGCCAGCGTCGCCAAAAGGCTCGAGATATCCCCCATCGTGCTGTCCGGGGAAACGAGGAGGACGTCATAGGAGCCCTGCGAGGGGAGGCCGCCGCTGAAGGTCACCTCGCGTGCTTCACGGCTGACGGCGTGTTCGCTCCCCTTCGCCGCCGGATCATACCGGACCTCGGTGGCCGGGATCTGGGCCCGCACGGAGGAGGAGCCGAAAGCGGGGATGAAGCCGCCCGGCCGCTCGATGAATTCAAAGTCGTAGCCCCAGGGCAGACGGTTGAGCAGTGTCGCCTGGTCCGTGTAGGTGCTTTGCCAGGGCACGGTCACGTGGAGGGGCGAGGGGATAAGGGCGACCGCCGCCTGCAGGGCAAAGTCCTGCTGCGTATCCTCGCCCGACACGATGTTTACCGTCGCCACCTCGGGCGCATAGTTCTCCATCGTCGCGGTGACGACGTGCGTGCCCTCATCCAGGTACATCTCGTAGTAGCCGGTGGCATCCGTATCGTCCCAGGTGCCATCGTCGGCAGTCACGATCGCGCCTTCGATGGGAGTGCCGTTGTCATAGTCGGTCACGTAGCCGAAGAGCCGGCCCCGCGGGACCAGGTAAAAGTTCACCGTAGTGACAGTATCGGTGACCACGGAGACGTCCGTGCTGGTATACGCCGTGTAGTGCGGATGGGACGCCGTGACATCGAAGGTGCCCACGGCCACGTTCATCGTGTAGTAGCCGGTGGCGTCTGTATCATCGGTCCACGTTCCGCCTTCATCGCGCACGGCGGTCACCGTAGCGCCGGGGATCGGGCTGTTCGTGGTCGCGTCATAGACGTGGCCGTCGAGGTACCCAAACCCCGCGACGCAGGCATAGAGTCCGGCATTGTAGACGTTCAGGTAGCCGTAGCCGTAGGTGTAGTTCCCCTCCCCGTCCGGAGGCGCACCGCAGTTGCCGGCCGGCGGGGGATCGGCATGGTCCTGCAAGAGCTCGAAGGTCGCGTCGATCTGGCCGATCAGGCTCGGGTTGCACGACCAGAGCAGCGCCACCGCCCCCGCCGAGTGCGGGCTGGCCATCGAGGTGCCGCTGTAGGTGCAGTCCCAGCCGTTCGTCGGCACGGAGGAGCAGACGTTTACACCCGGGGCCGAGATGTTCGGCTTCGTGTACGGATCGTGCCCGAAGCAGGAGGGGCCCCGGCTCGAGAAATAGGCAATGTTGCGGGAGACATCATGTGCCGCGCTGCCGAACGACTCCTGGTAGTCCCCGGGGGATCCCAGCGAGTTGCAGCCAGAACCCGAGTTGCCGGCCGAGAAGGCGGGGAAGATGCCGGCCGCACGCCACGCCTGCACCTTCGCCTGGTACCAGGTGTTGCACCCACCCCCGCCCCAGGAGTTGTTCACCACGTGCGGGCGGTTCGCCGGGTTGCCGGCAGGGGCAAGAACCCAGTCCGCGCAGGCGTTCAGGGCAAAGTCGGAGCACGAGTTGTACTCGCACCCCTTGCAGGCGATCCACAGGGCGTTCGGCGCCATCCCGACCTGATAGGCTAGCGAGGGGTCGTCGTCCCCGACCATCGTGCCCATCGTGTGCGTGCCGTGGCCGACGTTATCGCACACGGTACCCCCGCAGATGCTGGAGGGATCGTACCAGCAGGCAGGGCTGGTCGGGTTCGAAGCGCACTTGTAGGCCTGGTCGAGGGCGGGGTGGTTCCACTGGACGCCAGTGTCGATGTTCGCAACTACGATGCCGTCGCCCTGAAAGCCGAACGTCGCCCAGAAATCGTCGGCCCCGGTATCCACGATTCCCCAGTCCAGGGTCTCGGGACCAGGCGCAGCCGACTGCCCGATGATCGGATCTACGTAGTAGGTCCGGGGAGCGCGGATGTAGGAGACTTCGGGGAGCGCGGCCAGCGCCCGGGCAGCGGAGAGGTCAGCGCCCCAGACGTACAGCTCGTTTCCCGCGATGAAGGTGCGGTAGCGGATGCCCCGGGCGTTAAGATACGCTTTCGCCTGCCGCTGGGACCGCTCTGCGGTCATCTGGAGCGCGCTGTACACGTACGCGCCACGCGCCTCCCAGCTCATCGAGTAAGCCGGAGTCAGGTCAGCCTGTTCCGAGAAGCGAACGATGGCGTCTGCCGAGCCTTCAGAAGAGAGGGTTTCGAAGAGTGCTGGTTCGATCTTGTCGAGAGGGTCTGGAGATTGGGCTCCGACGGAAATGGAAAGCGGGAGGGAGAAGAAAAGACCCAAGACCGCGAAAAACACGCCGACCTTGTTCACCGCGTTTCGCTTCATGGGCAAACCTCACGAAAAGACCTTCCTGTGCCGGCTGCCAGGGGATCTGCCGGTAGCATCACCTCCTTCTTGCACGGAATAATCAGGATGGCCCTGATGCTTACCTCCCTCCTGGGAATCCGCGAGTACCAACACCTCCTCTCTGCGCCAGGCGAGATCCGCCCGCGTTCACACAGATATAGAGCCAGGCCACCGCTGACCGCCTGCTCCCCCGTCCCTCGCGGCGACCACTCTGATTCTAGCACCACTGGACGGAAGATGCAAAAAGGCCAGCCGGACAAGCGCCTGGCAAGGCCGGCCGCACGTCGAAGTGCTGTGGACCAAGAACTTGTGGGGGACTACGGTAGAACGGTAGGCAGCCTGCGTGCGTACAGCGCATGGGACACAAACCGTCCAGGGTCACGCAGGCGGACACGGCGCGCAGGACTGGAGAAGTTTGGCCTGCCAGCGGATTGGTGCCCACTCCGCCGTGATACCGCAGACGCAGGCGATGGCGCAACCGGGCCAGCCGCGCGTGGTCACAATCCCGCCGGAGGTCAACAGGATCCCTGTTCGACGATTCGCACCCCGAATCGGATCCCGGGGCTGCCCGGCGGATCGCGCAGAGGTTAGCCACTGGACATAACGAATTTCCACCACCGGATGCCCGTTTCTGTGGTACAATAGCGCTGCGGCGAAAAAAGCGGAACCACCCTCTGGAGGGCCGGGATGGATGAGGAAGCGCCGCCGGCGTCCGCGCGAAGGCGACGCGCCTGGCGTTGGGCTGCTCTCTTCCTGGGCCTCGCCCTGATTGCGGCTGCGGCGCTGTACGAAAGCCGCGCATATCGGCCTCGGCCGACCCCAACCGTTTCCCCGTTGCCTTCGGCGCTCTCCACGCCCGTGCCTGGTGCGCCGGCGCAACCCTCAGAGCTTCGCGCCTGGCGGCGCTCGGGCCAGACCTTCCTGACCTGGCGCGAGTCGCCGGACGCCGAGCGCTACCGCATCTACCGGCACACGGTGCCGATCGACGCGCGGACCCTTTCTGGAGCGGCCCTCATCGCAGAGGTGCCGCAGGGAAGCGCCTATTACCGCCGGGAGGCGGAAGGGTGTCCCGGTACCGCCTCACGCTCCCCGATTTCGCAGACGCGCTTCATCGTCGACGACGTGCAGGGGCCAGGCCTCGGGGCAGAGCTGCCCGAAGGCACCGGCCTGTTTGTGGCCACGACCCAGCACACCGGCGCCTACTACTACGCCGTAACCGCGGTTGCGGGCGGGCGGGAAAACCGAGAGCGTTTCGATGGCAACACTGCCGGCCCGGTCGTCGAGACCGTGGCCCCGATCGGCGCTGTCCGCGTTTGGCAGAGCGCATCCGGCCTGGGCGCGGTCTACACGCAGTGGATGCCGGATACCGGCTGGAACCCCGGCCTCGAGGGATACGCGCACAACTTTTACGTGGGCCTGCCGCAGGAGTACACCACCCGCCCGGACGATTTCCCGCTCGTCATAGTGCTGCACGACTACGGCGAGACGTACCGTGTGCCTCCATCTTCCGAGACTGGTGGCGACGGCGTGCCCGGAGACTGGCCGGCTATCTACGTCCTTCCGGACGACCGGTGTCGCACCTTCTGGTACGGCTATGGCGATTGGCTCTCGACGCCCGGGGAGGCACCTCCTCCGGACGGCACGGTCGTCAACTACACAGAGCGCCGCCTGCTCGCGATGCTCGCTTTCCTGCTGCGCACCTACCGCGTGGACCAGGAGCGCGTCTACCTCTATGGTAACGGTGTAGGCGCGACGGGCGCGCTCTCCCTCGGCCTGCGACATCCGGACGCTTTCGCCGCCGTGTATGCCCATGCTCCGCTAACCAACCTTGCTGCAGCGCCTGCGCTCTTGCCAGCTCTGGAGGCGATCTGGGGGCCGGTGACGCAGAACATCCGCTCGAGCGACGGCCCGGGCATCTACGACCGCATGGACTTCCTGTCCCTTGCGGGTGAGGTGATCGCACCCCCATTTCTCGGGTGGGACCACGGCACCTCAGATGCCTTCTCCGAGTGGGCCTCCCAGGGCCGGCCGGCGCTCGAGGCCTTCCAGCAGGCCGGCCTCGGGTGGAGCGGTGCCTTCGGTCCCTTCGGGCACGAACCGGCCGGCTTCCCGGCGGCGGCCGCGGACGCCGCCGGGGTATACCCTTCCAACCCGAACTTTGCCTTCGAGGCCTTTTCCTTTCCGCGCAACGAGTCGTACCCGGGGCTGGCCCACGCCGGCTGCTCCGCGGGGCCGGATGCCCCCTCCGGCACAGTGAACCTGTGCCTGGAGTGGTCGTCGTCCGTCAACGACTTTGCCGGCCCCCTGGTCGATACTCCCTCCCGCTACGAGATCGCCCTGCGGTTGCGCCCCGGTTATGGCGCGACGACTACGGTCGACGTCACTCCACGCCGGCTGCGTTCCTTCCTCATCCTGCCAGGCATGAGCTACCACTGGGAAAACCGGCGGCTCAAGGACGGGCGCCTCGTAGCCCAGGGGACCGTCCAGGCGGATGCCCGGGGCCTGGTAACCGTCCGCGGGTTCCGGGTGACCACGGGCGGGAACCGGCTCATCCTGCGCCAGGAAGCACGAGGGCCGGCCCCGGTGGTATACGGCTTCCCCTTCGTTCCCCGGGGAGGCCCCCCCACCCCGACCCCCACTCCCCAGCCTACCCCCACGCCCAGCCCCACCCCGACGCCTTCTCCACCCCGCTCCTGGCCCGATACGCACGCGGGCATCCACGTCTTCAGCGGCCCGCTCGTGCTGCACGGGAACGCCGCCTGGACCGCCTTTGCCGCCACGCACTATGCCGGCGCACGCCAGTTGCTGCGTTCCGAGATCGATGCGGTGCGCGCGGTCGAGCCGGACTTTGTTCTGCTGCTCGACCGCCGGGCGACCGGGTTGGGCTACCGGTTGCCCGATGAGAACTGTGTCCCGAGCGGCGGCTACCCGAAGGTGATCGAGGGAGATACCTGGGTGCAGGAATGGCCCGGGGAAGAAGCGCTGCAACCGGACTGGTTCTTCCACTACGAGGGGCGCCGGGTGTACCACTGCGACGAGGGGTGGTACCTGATGGACCCGGATCACGAGGGATGGCGCGCATGGCAGGAAGCGCGCGTTCGGGAAGCGCTGCAGGCGACGGACGCAGATGGGGTCCTCGCTATACGGGCGCAGATCCCAAGCTACCTGGGGGCCGACCGCTGGGACCCACCGCTCCCCGCCTACGATCCCTCCTTCGAGGAAGCCTGGGCGCGACGCCTCGAGCGCTGGTTCGACTGGGCACGTCGGACGTTCGGTGACCGGTATCATACGATCGTCGAGGCAGGCCCGTGGGTCCTCTTCCGGGACACAACGGATTACGAACGGGCGGACGGGGTGTGGGTGACAGGTTTTGGCACGGACGCTCTGGTTACTCACGGCATCGAGGGATGGCAGCGACAGATGGCCCGTGTCCTGACCCTCGTGAACCACGACCGGATCGTCATCCTCGAGTCCCAGCAGGTAGAGACCTCGCAGGACCGCCTCTTTACCCTCGGGTCCTACCTGCTGATCAAGGGCCGGCACACTTACCTCGACCTGGAGCTTTCGCCGGAGCCGGAGTGGTGGCCCGAGTACACGATCCCGCTGGGGGGCTACGCAGGCGACATCCCCCATGCGTTGAACGAGCTCTTCGATCCTGCCTGGGGAGTGTACCTGCGTCGTTACGAGAACGGGCTGGTGCTCGTGAACCCGGGGCCGACGCCGGTGGCGATCTACCTGGGCGACCGCCTGTACCTCGCCCAGCCGAGCGGCGGCGGCCGCGTACCGGACGACGGTACCCTCCCGCCTGGGTGGACGGTCACCTACCTGCCCGTGACCCAGGTGCTCGTCCCCCCGGGCGGCGCAGCGATCCTGCTGTACAGCGCGGGCTTGTGAGGTGGGAGGGCGGGGGGGGGGGGGGGGGGGGGGGGGGGGGGGGGGGGGGGGGGGGG
>JBDOIE010000186.1:0-4636 GCA_041082245.1 Chloroflexia bacterium | reverse complement strand
CATTTGTTGGGACCGAAAAAGTGTGGTATTCTAAACCGCGGTTTCGACCGGCGCGCCTGCCAGGGGACCGGTGATCAGGAGGTTGCGATGCCGTGGAACAAGAAGGAGCTGCTTCGCCAGCTGCGGGAAGCCTATCGCAGGAAGCTTCCGCCTTCCGAGATACGGGAGCTGGAGCGACTGGCCAAGCAATATGGGGCGACCGCCAAAGAGATCGCGGAAGCCAAGAGGGGACACGTTTGAACCGCGCGCTACGGATCGCCGTTTGTGGGGCAGGGCAGTGCGATGCTGTCACCTACGAGCAAGCCCGCCAGGTTGGTGAGCTTCTGGCGCGTGCTGGCGCGGTCGTGCTTACAGGCGGGCTGGGCGGGGTAATGGAAGGAGCTTCCAGAGGTGCCCGGGAAGCAGGCGGACTCGTGGTCGGCATCCTTCCGGGAGAAGACGTGCGGGAGGCGAATCCCTATGTCTCACTCCCCATTGCGACGGGGATGGGTCAGGCACGTAACGTCATCCTGGTCCTCTCCGCTTGCGCCGTGATCGCGATCGCTGGGGAAGCAGGAACACTTTCTGAGATCGCCCTGGCGCTAAAAGTCGGCCGTCCGGTGGTAGCGCTCGGAAGCTGGCGTCTGGTGCGGAGCGACGGAAGCGAGGAGACCCGCGTCCACGCCGTGTTTTCCCCACAGGAGGCGGTCGCGCTGGCGCTCCAGCTGGCATCGTAGGTGACCATCGGGGAACGCTGCAGCGTATCCGCCCGAAGGTCGAGGCCGTACGTATGCAGCGAGCGGTTTCTCACCGGCTTTTCATTTCCCTCACCTAGTTTTATGGAGAGACCCAGAGAGCCCGCGCGATGTCGGGCACGGAGGAAGGCGATGGCGGAGAGGAATACGCGAGGTTGGGGTTGGCGGGTGCTCCTGGCCGCCGTCCTGGTCAGCCTGCTCGTCGGCGGTGTGGCAGGCGGCCTGGTCGGGGGCAGTGCTGCCTACGTATTGCTGACGTTGCGAAAGGCGGCTCCCGCGCAGACATCGGCACCGGTGGAACCCCCGAGCTGGACTCCTGCGCCCGGGACAACGATCGTGGTGACCGGCACCCAGCCGATCGCAGCGGTGGTGAGCCGCGTGGGACCGACGGTGGTGACGGTCGTCAACCGCCTCGAGAAACAGCCCATACCGTTCTGGGGAATCCCCACGGAACCGCAACAGGCGACCGGTTCGGGGGTAATCGTCGATCCCCGTGGGTACATCGTGACCAACTACCATGTTGTCGAGGGCGCGGCCGAGCTCAGCGTCATCCTGGCGGACGGGGCGACGCATTCGGCCGAGCTCGTAGCGCACGACTATCCGTTCACCGACCTGGCAGTGCTGAAGATCGAAGGAAGCGGCTATCCGTACGCGACGCTTGGCAATTCGGACCTCGTGCAACCGGGCGAGCAGGTAGTCGCCATTGGCAGCGCACTGGGCGACTTTCGCAACACAGTAACGGTCGGTGTCGTAAGCGGACTTGGCCGGAGCCTCCAGATCTCTCAGGACCAGGTCCTCGAAGGGATGATCCAGACGGATGCGGCGATCAACCACGGAAACAGCGGCGGTCCGCTGGTGAACATGCGGGGCGAGGTGATCGGCATCAACACCGCGATCGTGCGGGGAAGCGGCCTTTCCGGGGATGTGGCGGAAGGTTTGGGCTTCGCGATCCCCAGCAACACCGTTGCTTACGTGGTGCGGCAGATCCTGGAGAAAGGGAAGGTCGCGCGTCCGTATCTGGGCATCCGCTCCGTATCCATCAGCCGGAACATGGCGGTCTACTACGACCTTCCGGTGGACCACGGGGTGTACGTGACGGAAGTCGTGCGGGGCGGACCGGCGGACAAAGCAGGGATCCGTCGGAACGACATCCTGGTGCGCATCGGGGAGTATACGATCGACGAGGCGCACCCGCTGATCAATGTCCTTTCCCACTTTGAGTCGGGCCAGGAGGTGGAGGTTGAAGTGCGGCGGGACAGCCAGACGCTGGAATTGAAAGTCGTGCTGGGCGTACGCCCCTGACTCGCAAGACCACGATTCCAGAGGAAAGAAATGGCCCGGGCCTTGTTCGGCCCGGGCTTTGGCTTCTCCAGCAACGGTCGCCGCGCGGCCAGACGTTAACGGACGGTCACCTGACCGACGCCTCCCTCGATCTGGATATCCAGCCGGTAGGAGGCCCGGTCGTAGTCGCTCGAACGGTAAACGTCGCCAACTTTCGGGAAGCGCTCGGTGTCGATGTCGAGGCTTCCCATCCCGCCGCGCGCGCTGATCTGCACCGCGACGCCCTCCGGCACGACGACATGCACTGCACCGACACCGCCCTGCACGCGCACAAGGCCGTCGCGAACGCGGGCGGGCACGACGAGGTACACCTCACCGACGCCGCCCTCGAGGGTAAAGTCTTCCACCTGCAGCGCGCTCAGGTCGAGGTCGCTCCGGCTGACGCCGGCAACCACGCGCAGCCGCAAGGAGACGTCCTCCGCCAGGCGGATTTCCCAGCGCGCATCCTGGTTCCAGCGGGGCCAGCTCCATCCCCGTTCCCGAGCCCGGACCTCGAGATAGGCCGTCCCACCGCTCGTCCGCAGGCTCGTGTCCGGTGCCGGCCATCCGCCGGTCTGCGCGACCAGTTCTGCAAGGAGGCCTTCTTCCGCGGGCCCCACGACGAGCCGGCCCACGCCCATGCGGATCTCCACCTCGGCGCGCTCGATCCCCTCCTTGCGCCACTGCTGCTGCACTGTCTCGCCGGGCGAAGGAGGCGGCGCGATCCAGACGAGCCAGACGACCGCTGCCGCCAGCACGAGCACGAAGAGTAATCCCAGCACCACCCGGACCCAGTAAGGACTTCGGGCGAGCAGCAGGTCCAGCCCCACGAGCACCAGGATGGCCGGCCACAGCGCCCACAGGCGCCCCCACACGTGCCACGGAAGGACGCCGGTGGTGTTCAGCAGGAGCAGGGTGCCGACCGCGATCAGGAGCAGGGGCCAGACCAGGCCCGGTGTGTGTCGCCGGGCCGGAGGCCCCGGCGGTGTACCACCTGCAGGGGGCGGTACAGGCGAGGGTAGCTGTTCTTCCGTCATCGTTGTCTCCTTCTCTTGGTGATTACTTCTGCCGGCGCAAGTAGGGTAGAAGCAACGCAAAGCCCGCGCCGATCAGGAGCACCGGCCAGAAGTAACGCGTGACCGACCAGAGTCCGAGGTTCTTCAGGAGAAAGTAGGCGCCGGCAGCGATCAATGCCAGCCCAAGGATCGACAGGTCACGGGTTCGGTTGCGTGCCGCTTCGGTCCCGAGAACCGGAGTGGAAGCCGGGGCGCCGACCTCCCCTGTCTCACTGGTTTCCTCCGGCACGATCAACCACATCACAATGTAGGCCACGATCAATACGCCTCCGGAGACAAAGACCAGGATGGCAAAGATGAGCCGCACCAGCGTGGGGTCCACGTTCAGGTAGTTGGCGAGCCCTCCGCAGACCCCGGCGATCACGCGGTCCTTCCGGCTTCGTGTCAGGCGCTTCGGTTCGCTTTCGACAGCCATCGTCACGCCTCCGACGTCTCTTCCTTCTTCTCCTCGGCCGTATCCGGAGATACCGCAGCGGGCGGCACGACAGGGGTGCTCACGGGCGCTTCCGGCATCACGAGCCACAGCACCAGGTAGACGATCAGCCCGATCCCGTTCACAAGCGCCGCCAGGACGAAGATGACCCGAACGATCGTCGGATCCATATGGAAGTACTCTGCCAACCCGCCGCACACGCCGGCGATCATCCGCTCCTTACGGCTCCGCATCAACCGCTTCGTTTCCATGTCTGACCTCCTTGATCGCGGACGGCCTTTGCCGTCCTCCGGCGATTGGACGGAGGCCAGAAGGCGATTGTTGCGCGATCGGGGGGAATTTCAGGAGGCACCGCTTTCGCGCGATGTTCGGGAGAGCATGCCGCCGCTTGCCCCGTAGCGCACAGCGACCATCTCGGCCACCACAGCGAGCGCAATCTCGGCAGGGGATCGACCGCCCAGGTCGAGGCCAATAGGGGCGAAGACACGTGCCAGCCGTTCTTCCGGGATGCCCTCGCGGCGCAGGTGCTCGAAGATCGTTCTCACCTTGCGGCGTGAGCCGATCATGCCAACGTAGGCAGCCGGCTGGGCGAGTGCCCAGCGAAGTGCTGCCTCGTCGGCGTTCGCCTCGGCGGTCATGATGACGATGAAGGTATCGGGCGTGACGGAACAGTTTTCCCAGGCGTGCTGTGTCCCGCGTGCGGGATCCACGTCCACCACCTGTACCCGGAACCCCACCAGACGTGCCATTTCCGCAAGCGGCCGGCCGACATGGCCCCCGCCGATGAGCAACAGCGTAGGCTCGGGCCGGTGGACCTCGATAAAGATGCGCACCTCTCCTCCGCACAGCATCCCCACCGCATCTGGCCCTTCCTCGCGCAACAGGTAATGACGCAACTGCGAACGTCGCTCCCGCAGGGCAGCCAAGGCGTCGTCCACGACGCGCCGTTCCAGTACCCCTCCCCCTACGGTGCCGACAGTGCTGCCGTCCTCGCGCACGAGCAGCTTCGCTCCGAGAGGCGCGGGGGACGGCCCCTGTACCTCGACCACCGTCGCCAGGGCGGCCGGCTCGTT
>JBDOIE010000142.1:0-5178 GCA_041082245.1 Chloroflexia bacterium | reverse complement strand
AACGTCCCCGTGGACGGGTCGTACGCCACGGGCCACACCTCCACGGGCAGCACCCGGTGGCCCCGCACGATATACGGCTCCCCCAGGGCAAGTGGAGAGGCAGGGAAGAGCGACCCACGGGCGTAGAACCCGCGGTCGATCTGGAATAGCCTCTCGTTCTCCACCTTCGGTTGGGGCGCCTGCAGCGGGTAGATCGGGTACAGCCCGAGCGCCGAAAGCGAAACGTCGGAATAGTCCGCGCGCACGAGTTCCAGCGTCACTTCGGCCCCAAAGGGGATCTCGACCTCCCGCCGCAGCACGGGGAGGTCCGGCAAGCCCACCTGCGTGCCGTGGCCGTAACCCTCCCCGTAGAGCCGTGTGAACGGCTCGCCGTCCCGCTCTAGCGTTTCGACCTCGCACCCCGGCAGTTCCGCCTGGAGATCGATTCGCGAGGCGTCTGCGGCCAGCACAACGAGCGTCGGAAGGCCGGCCCGCCCGGTGCCAAAGTCCAGCCATCCATCGCGCACCGTGGGCCCCTGCCGTGCCGGCCCGGCGAGCGCCAGGAGCGGCCCCCAGCCCAGGAGAAGCACGAGCAGTACGGCCGCACCCACCACGCTCCTTTTGATCGTCTGGTTTTTCACTGTGTTCCTCCTCTCTCCTCAAAGAAACCCGGAAGCGACAGCGACCCCTGGCACCTCCTTTTCAGAAATAGTGCTCGAAGCCGGGGATCCCGAGCTCTTCGCGCATGGTGCGGAGCTCACGGCGCAGGTTCTCGTTTACCGGGATCCCCTGCGCACGCACGCGCTGCTCTGCTTCGAATTCTTTTTCCCCGGCGACGTAGATCCGTTCTGCGCCCGGGACCCTGCGCGAGCACTGCAGTTGCCGCACGATCCTGCCCACGATCTTGCGCGCCTCGTCGAGCGGCAGGAAGTGTTCGATGTCGATCGCCTGGAAAAAGTGGCCCAGCATATAGGGCCGTGGGGAGCCGTCTTCGTTCCGCCCGAGGAGGCCCTTCAGGTACTGCCCCCCGCAGAGCGCGGCGCAGAGGATCTCGACCATGACGGCGAGGCCATACCCCTTGTAGCCCGCCATCTCTTCCCCGGCGCCGCCCAGCGGGAGCAGCGCGACCTCTCCGGTGTCCAGTTCGCGCAGGATGCGCTCGGGGTCGGTAACGGGCTGGCCTTCGGCATCGATCACCCACCCTTCGGGCACCGGCTTTTCCGCCCGCGCCGCGACCTCGACCTTGCCCCGCTGTGTGATCGACGTGGCGGCATCAAAGCAAAAGGGGTACGGCAGGTCCGTGGGGGCGGCGAAGGCGATGGGGTTCGTCCCGAGCATGGGTTCGGAACCGAAAGTAGGGGCGATCGCCGGCCGGGCATTCGTCATCACGAGCCCCATCATCCCCTCCTCCACGGCCATCAGCGCATAGTACCCCGCGATCCCGAAGTGGGTGCTGTTGCGTACAGCGACGACCCCTACCCCGTACCGCCGCGCCTTCTCGATGGCCATCCGCATCGCCCGGTAGGCGATCACATGCCCCATACCGTGGTGTCCGTCGAGCAACGCTGTCGCCTCGTGGTCCCGGACGACCTCGAGCTCCGTTCGCGGCCGCTGGTGGCCGGCCCGGATGCGGTCGTAGTAGTATTTGAGGCGGGCAATGCCGTGCGATTCGATGCCCCGCAGGTCCGAGGCCAGCAACACCCCGGTACAGATGCGCGCATCCTCTTCAGGGACGCCCAGGCCCCGGAAAACGGCCATCATGAAGGATTCCGCGACAGAAACCGGCAGGTACGAAGTTTCCACCGATGCCCTCCGCCTGTGATCGGTCTATCCCTCGATCCAGCCAAACGTCCGCTCGACCGCCCGTTTCCAACCCCGGTAGAGCCGCTCCCGTTCCCCGGGCTCCATCCGGGGTTCCCAGCAGCGTTCGGCTGTCCAGTTTTCCCGGAGCTCCTGCTCGTCTTCCCAGAACCCGACGGCCAGTCCCGCCGCGTAGGCGACCCCCAGCGCCGTGGTCTCCGCCACGCGCGGGCGCACCACTGGAACCCCAAGGATGTCCGCCTGGAACTGCATCAGCAGTTCGTTCTTCACCATGCCGCCGTCCGCCTTGAGCGCCGACAGCCGTACCCCGGAATCGCGCTCCATCGCCTCGAGGAGATCCCGCGTCTGGTAAGCGGTCGCCTCCAGGGCGGCGCGGCACAGGTGCTCTTTCGCGATATAGCGCGTGAGCCCCACGATCGCGCCGCGCGCGTCGCTGCGCCAGTAGGGAGCAAACAGCCCCGAGAAGGCCGGAACGATGTAGACCCCGCCGTTATCGGGTACCCGTTTCGCGAGCGTTTCGATCTCGGAGGAATCCTGAAAGAACCCCAGGTTATCCCGCAGCCATTGCACGAGGGCCCCCGCGATGGCGACCGACCCCTCCAGGGCGTAGACCGGTGGCCGATCCCCAAAACGGTAAGCGACGGTGGTCAAAAGCCCGCTTCGGCTCGGAACGGCCCGGTCCCCCGTGTTCAAGAGCAGGAAACACCCGGTGCCGTAGGTGTTCTTGGCCTCGCCTGGAGCGAGACAGGCCTGCCCCACCAGCGCTGCCTGCTGGTCGCCCAGATCGCCTGTGACCGGTATGGCCTCCCCGAAGGGACCATCCGCATGTGTGAAGCCGTAGCCCTGGGGATCGCTGCTCGGCCGCACCTGTGGCAGCATCGTGGCCGGGATTTCGAGCGTGGAAAGGATCTCCTCGTCCCAGGTCAATGTGTCCAGCCGGAGGAGCATCGTGCGGCTCGCGTTCGTCACGTCGGTAACGTGTGCCCCACCGTCCGGGCCGCCCGTCAGCCACCAGATCAGCCAGGAGTCTATGGTGCCAAAGAGCGCCTCGCCGGCTTCCGCCGCGCGGCGCAGCCCGGGCACTGCTTCGAGGAGCCAGCGCAGCTTGGGGCCGGAAAAATAGGTCGAAATCGGAAGTCCCACCCGGCTCCGGAAGCGGTCCTGACCCCCTGCTGAGGCCAGCTGCTCGCACAGTTCCTTGGTGCGGGTGTCCTGCCAGACGATCGCGTTCGCGTACGGCTGCCCGGTCTCCCGGTTCCAGACTACGGTGGTCTCGCGCTGGTTCGTCACGCCGACGGCCGCGATCTCGCCTGGCCGCACCCCTGCCGACTGAATTGCATTACGTATGACGTACCGCGTTTTTTCCCAGATCTCGAGCGGATCGTGCTCCACCCACCCCGCACGGGGGTAGATCTGCCGGTGCTCCGCGTAGGCGGAGGAGACGACCTGTCCCTGTCGGTCCACGAGCATGCAGCGGGTGCCCGTGGTTCCCTGGTCGATGGCGGCGACATAACGGGGCATCACGGTTTCCTGCCTTCCTGCTACGTCGTTCCCCGTTGCGGGGTGTGACGTTCCAGCCAGCTCACGAGCATCGCGAGCACCTCGTCCTTCTCGGGCTCGTTGTGGACCTCGTGGTAGAGGCCGTCCCAGACCTTGAGCAGGCAATCGCCCGGGACGCGCGCAGCGAACGCGCGGCTTCCTTCCGGGGAGCAGATGCGGTCCGCCCCGCCGTGCATGAGGAGGAGCGGGACGGGGAACTCGTGGGCGTGCTCCAGCGCCCACCGGCCGGCCTCGAAGAACCCGAGGAAAAGGCGCGCAGAGATGCGGTCGTGCACGAGGGGGTCGGTGCGATAAGCTTCCACCACGGCGGGGTCGTGGGAAAGGGCTTCAACTTCCAGACCGCTTGCTTGTGTAAAAGCAGGGAAGAGCGCGTTCATCGCACGCGCCAGCGCGACCTTCCCGGCGGGCGGTTCGAACGCCAGGCGCAGTGCCGGCCCGGTGGCGACCACACCGTACAGGTCCGGTCTGCGCCGCAACGCATAGTTCAGCACCAGGTTCCCGCCCAGGCTGTGCCCGTAGAGGAAGTGCGGTGCTACGCCAAAGCGCGCCTCCACCTGGCGGAAGAAAGCGGCGATGTCGTCCAGCAGTGCGTCATAGGAAGGGGTGTGGCCACGAGGTCCCTCCGATCGACCATGCCCACGCAGGTCAAACCCGAGCAGCGCAAACCCGCTCCGCGCGAGCCTCGCCCCGACGTGCTCATAGCGCCCGCTGTGTTCCCCCAACCCGTGCACGAGTACCACGAGCGCCCGCGCCACTCCCTCGGGAAGCCAGCCCTGCGCGAACATCCGTACGCCGTCATCTGCTTGCCAGCTCCAGCGGATCGCATCCATAGAGCCTCCTTACCGGGTGTCCCCTCTTGGGCCGCAGCTTTCATTATACACCCAGAAGGCCCGGGACACACGCGGACGCGTGCCAACTGGATGCTACGGTCGTTTGCGTTCCCGCCTGGTCTTACCGGATGGGAAGCCTGTCCCCGGCGCGGAAGCGGTTCCGCAGCGCACGCGCAAGGCGCTTCCCGGCGTCGTGGAAGAGTTGCTGTACCGGGCGTGCATTCGCCTCGTGAACCCAGCTGAGCGGAAGCTCGGTCGTCCACCGCGCGAGCGCGCCCAGCCCGAAGAGCACCTGCTCGGGCTCCAGATGCCGCCCCAGGATTTCCATTGGGGGCGGCAGGAGCGCCCCGGATAGGAACAGGGTGACCATGATCGCCAGCCCGGTCAATGCTCCGTACACGCCCGAGTAGGTCTGCTCTTTCCCTTTCGGGGCCACGGCCAGGACGAAATTCGTGCCCACGATCCCTGCTCCCGACCACATAATGCCCGAGGAAACTGCTTCCAGGTATACCCAGCCATGGTTCTCCCGTGTCAGGAACACCCACAGGAACGGGTTGAGGCCACCAAGGACGAGCGCCAGGCGCATCGCGGTACGGTTTCCGTAGCGGTCGATCAGACCGCCCCAAGGGCGCAGGGCTACCACCGAGGCCAGGGTGCTCAAGGTGCCATACAACTGTACCTCGATGAGCGACATCCCGAGCTTTTTCAGCATGAAAGGTGTCCAGAACGGGCCGCCGATACCGACCGCAAGCATCCACCAGATCCCATAGGCGAGGAGGCGCTGGAAGTTACGGTCGCGCAAAGGCGCCGCCAGGGCGGAGAGCAGGTGTCCGGCGGCAGGTTCCTTGGGGCGTTCCGGCTGTTTCCTCAGAATGAAGGCGCCTACCAGGCCGCTCACTGCGGCAAAGAGGAACAGGCCGAGAAAGGCGAAGGGCAGGTTGGACGGCTGCGGCCGGCCGACCCAGCGCGCCAGCGCCCGCGCGATCTC
>JBDOIE010000126.1:0-6270 GCA_041082245.1 Chloroflexia bacterium | reverse complement strand
GAGGGGGCGGCCGGCCGCCCCCTCGCACCGTCCATACGGAGGCGAGACGTCCGTCTGCACCCCGGAAGTTTTCTCCTCTCTCCTTACCACAGTGTTGGCGTGCTCTCTTGCCTCTCCCCCGAGAACGTGTGATGGCCGCCCACAGCGGCGCTATGTTCTCCCCATCGGCGCCTGAGGTTGGGAAACGGCGTTCTCACCCTACCCATCGGCCTTCGGACTCGCGGTTGTAAGCCCTTGCCCCCTTTATCCCGCTCCCCCACCGCTGCGTGGCAGGGGAGAGGCCCCCTCCCCAGCCGGACCGGAGTGACCGGAGATCTGTTGGGGAAAAAATCAGGGTCGAGGCAGAGAGCCTCTGTCCCAGCTCGTGTCCGAACAACGGTGCCCGTTTGTTGACCGGAAATTCAGGTTACGGTAAAATGGTCACACACTCCTTTCCGGCGAGATCGGCTGGGTTGCGCCGCGGTTCGGCGAAGGCCAGGGCAACGTCTCAGAGCCATCGTGAGCCGTAAAGCCAGGAGGAAGGGCATGCGCGTCCTGTATGTGGACAGCGATCCGGATGGCCTTTCCCTGGTTGGCGAGGCACTCCGCAAAACAGCTTCGCACATCGAGCTGGATGCCGTAACCAGTTTGGCCGAGGCCAGGGAACGCCTGGATTCCCCCGAGCCACCCTACGATCTTCTCCTCTGCGACACCCGACTGCCCGACGGGAGCGGGTTGGAGCTCCTCTCTGATGTCCGCAGCCGTCGCCTCCCCCTGGCCGTGGTGCTGACGACCGCCTCTGCGGATGAAGAGAGCGTGGTAACCGGCCTGAAGTCCGGCGCGGATGATTACCTGATCAAAGGTCCGGATTTCCTGCAGCGCCTCCCGCAGACGCTGGAAGCAGCGCTCGCGCGCTTCCGGGCCGGCGAGGCTTTTCGACAACAGCCGCTGCGGGTGCTGTACGCGGAACGTTCCTCGGCCGACGTCGAGCTCACCCGTCTCCACCTGCAACGCCGCGCCCCGTACATCCAGCTGGAGGCGGTGGGAAGCGGTCCGGAAGTGCTCGCCCTCCTGCCCGAAAAAGGCCCCGAGTGCGCATACGATCTCCTGCTTCTGGATTACCGCCTGCCGGGTATGAACGCGATCGACCTGCTTAAGGAGGTCCGTGCCCGGGGATTCGATCTGCCCGTGGTGATCGTCACCGGCCACGGAGGTCAGGAGATCGCCCTCCAGGCGTTGAAGATGGGGGCCGCGGATTACCTGGTCAAGGCTCCCGGCTACCTGGAGCGCCTTCCCTGGGCGATCGAGAACGCTGTCCACCAGGCCCGGCTCCTCCGCGAGCAGGCCGCGCTACGGGAGAGCGAAGCCCGCTTCCGGGCATTGCTGGAAGCAGCACCGGACGCGCTCGTCACAACGGATGCCCAGGGGCGGATCGTGTTGTGGAATACCGCGGCGGAAGCACTCCTCGGTTGGTCCACCCAGGAGATCGTCGGCCAGGAGGTCACCCGGCTGGTTCCCGAAGAACAACAGGCCCGTTACATGCAGACTGGGCGCTGCCTGATCGACCAGTGCCGGCCCGTGCGCGCCGAAATCGTTGCGCGGCACAAGGACGGGACGGAGATCCCCTGCGAAATCTCTGCTTCGGCCTGGCGGAGCGGGGCGCAGGTGTACTTTACCGCCTTTCTGCACGACATCCGCGCCCGCAAACGGGCCCAGGAGGAAATCGAACGACGCGTGCGGGAACTGGAAGCGCTCTTCCAGGTGGCCCAAGCCGCGAGCCGCCACGAGAAGGTGCGGGACCTCCTGGAAGAGATCGCCGGGATCGCATGCAGCGTCATCCCGGCAGCCGAACAGGGCGTCGTTTTCCTCCGCGACGGACCGGGCGCGCCCTTCAGCGCGCAGATCGTGCTGAGCAAGGCTGGACGCGCTTCGGCCTCTTCCTACCGGCCGGCCGTCGAGGTCTACCGTGCCGTCGAAAAGGGCGTTCCGGCCGTCCTCGAGGAGATTGCTCCCTCGATGGCCCCCGGCTCGCTGCCTGTGCCGCAAAGCGCGCTGGTCGCCCCGCTCCACGCGCGCGAGCGTTGTGCTGGCGCGATCGTCCTGGAGAACTTTAAACCTCGCGCGTTCACGCAGGCAGACCTGCAGCTGCTCGTCGCCATCGCCGCCTCCGCCGGCGTGGCCATGGAGCGGATCCGCCTCTTGGAAGAGACCCAAAGGAGGGCATCGGAACTGTCCGTCCTGCACACGATCGCCGCGCTGGGCGTTACCGCGGAGGACGAGGATTCGCTCATCGAGCAGGCGACGGAGGCGATCGCACAGGCACTGTACCACGAGAACGTAGGGGTCTTCCTCCTGGACGCGGAGCGGAACGTGCTCTGCCCGCATCCGTCATTTCGAGCCATCAGCGAAGTCGCTCTTCACGTGGAGGTCCCCCTGGGGACGGGGATCACTGGCCACGTTGCCGTGACTGGAGAGCCATATCGAACCGGAGATGTCACGAACGATCCCTTCTACCTGATGGTACTGCCCGAAACGCGCTCCGAGATGTGCGCCCCGTTGCGAGTCGGCGATCGCACCCTTGGGGTGATCGATGTCCAAAGCAGTCGCCCGGACGCATTCAGTGAGGAAGATGAGCGTCTGCTGGCGACGGTGGGAAGCCAGCTTGCTGCGGCCATCGAACGGGTGCGCGCCCTGCAAGAGACACGCATCCGCGCCGAAGAACTGGCGATCCTCGCACGGATCGAGGCTGCCCTGCGACGGCCCACCACGCTCGCTGGTACGCTGAGCGCCCTGGCGGAGCAGTTGCACGAAACGCTCAAGGTATCCGCCACCGCGATCTGTCTATACGACCGCGAGCGAAAGGATCTCCTTATTGCTCACGCCTCCGGCGAGTGGGCAGAACTTCGGGGTCACCATCTGGTCAAGGACGGAAAAACCCGCGAGGTGATCGCGCGGGGCGAACCATACCTGAGCGAAAAGGGTCCGCCGGAGGAGATGCCGGTGTTTCCGAGCCATCGGATACCTTCCGTCTGCGTGCCGTTGGTTGCGGAAGGGGACACCATCGGTGCCCTGTGGGCGGGAGCACGCGGAACGTGGACGCCGGCTGCGGTACGACGGCTCGCCGAGGTGGGGCGGAGCGCCGCCGGGACAATCCGGCACATGATGCTCCTTGAAGAAACCGAACGGCATCTCCGGCGCATCTCGGCCCTCCACGCTGCTGAGCAAGCGATCACGATGACGCTCGATCTGCGGGTAACGCTGCAAGCGCTTCTTTCTCACGTGGCCCGCTACCTGGAGATGGATGCCGCGGCGATCCTGCTTTTCAACGAGAAGACGCTCCTCCTGGAGTATGCGGCAGGACTGGGGTTCCCCTTCTCGGCCGGGGAACGGATGCGCTTCCGCCTGGGGGAAGGGCCGGCCGGGCAAGTGGCCCTGGAACGGCGACCCCGGCGCATCGTGCTGGAAGAGCAGCCCGAAGTGCAGGCTGCCGTGCAACAGATCTCCGGTGAGCGCTTTGCGGCATGCGATCTGATCCCTCTGATCGCCAAGGGGCAACTGAAGGGCGTCCTGCAGGTCTTTTACCGCACCTCCCCACCCGAGGACCCGGGGTGGCAGGGGTTCCTGCAGACGCTCGCAGGGCAGGCAGCGATCGCGATCGACAACGTCTCGCTGTTCGAAAGCCTCCAGCAGAGCCATATGGAACTGACGCTCGCCTACGATGCGGCGCTCGAGGGATGGATACGCTCCATAGATCTGCGGAACAGGGAAGCGCCGGGACACACACAACGGGTCACGGAAGCGGCCGTTCGCCTCGCACGCGCCCTCGGGATCTCGGGAGAAGACCTTTTCCATCTGCGCCGGGGTGCGCTGCTCCACGATGTCGGCATGCTGGCCGTGCCGGAGCGCGTACTCCTCAAGCCGGGTCCCCTGGACGCAGAAGAGATGGAACTGGTCCGGCGCCACCCACAGCACGCCTACGAGATCCTCTACCCGGTACCATACCTCCGGGCGGCCCTGGCCATCCCTTATGGCCATCACGAGCGGTGGAACGGAAGCGGTTATCCCCAGGGACTGAAAGGGAAAGAGATCCCCTTGCCGGCGCGCATCTTTGCCGTGGTCGACGTCTGGGACGCACTCCTCTCGGAGCGACCCTACCGTCCGCCCTGGCCACGTGAGCAGGCGCTCGAGTACCTGCGGCAGGGGGCAGGGGAGTTGTTCGATCCGGAGGTCGTCGAAGCTTTCTTCCGGCTCCTGCCCGAGCTGTAGTCGCGGGTTCCTCTAGCCGCTCGGCATCCCACCGTGGGACAGGTGGAGTGCTTCTGTCCGGCTGCCCGCATCAGGAAACCCGCCTCTCAACGCCTTCAGCACCTCTGACCACCGTTCCACGAGCACCACGGGGCGGTCCAGTCGCTCTCGCAGCTCCTCCAGCAAGAGGCCGTCGAGCGTTTCCTTCCCTTCGCTGCCGAAAGCGGCGCGGGGAAGGAACACGATTTCCCCGCGGGCAGCCGAAAGCCCCTGCAGGAACGTCTCGCCGGTGAGAAGTCCGGACACTGTCACCATAGGGCCAAAGGTACGGTTCTCGAGCGGGAGGAGCTGCACCTCCAGCCCCTCCACGCGCTTTTCCTCCGTGGAGGCGATGCGCCTGAGCGTGGGCGCGATCAGCGTGCCCGACACGAGCGTGATCTGTACCCGGCGCCCCAACCGTGGCGGGGATCGTCTACGCACACGTGCCCAGTCGTCCAGCAGCCGCCGCAGCAGACCCACGCCGTTTTCCGCCTGGGGAAATCCGTCGTACCACGCGGCGCGGGGTACCGGCCGGCCGGCAAGGAGGTAGAACTCGTCGGCCAGATGGAGAAACGTCCTTCCCAGGAGCGCGCGGAAGGTCCGCTGGCAACTGCGCACCCACCGCCAGAGCGCCTGTGCTTCGTCGGACGTATACAGCCGCAACGGCTCCGTCGTTCCCTGCTGCGCAGGCCGACGGAAACGCGTGAGCCCCACCGGTACGAGCGCCACGGAAGCGACCGGAGGACTCAACCGAGCGAGATCCTCAACCGTCCTCTCGAGATATGCGCCATCGTTGATGCCCGGACAGAGCACGACCTGAGTATGGACCACGATCCCCAGCCGGCCGAGCCGTTCCAACTGCTCCCGGATGTCCGGAATCCGCTCCCGCCCGAGCAACCGTTGCCGGAGCAATGGCTCCGTCGCATGGACCGAAACGTAAAGCGGGCTCAGGCGCTGCTTTTCCAGCCGATGCCAGTCCTCCTCGCACAGGTTCGTGAGGGTGACGAAATTCCCGAAGAGGAAGGAAAGACGGTAGTCGTCGTCGCGCAGGTAGATGGAAGGCCTCCACCCCTGCGGCAACTGGTCCAGGAAGCAGAAGAGGCAACGGTTCTGGCAGCGCCGCACGCCGTCGAAGAGCGGCTCCGTAAACTCGATCCCCCATCCCACGCCGGCCGGGCGCCGCAAGCGCACCGAGAAGGCCTCTGCTCCCCGTGCGACGCGCAGGAGAACGGAACGGCCGTCGGCGTAAAAGGCCCAGTCGATCACATCCCGTAACGGGTGTCCGTTCGCTTCCAGCACCCTGTCTCCGGGAAGTAGGCCGGCTGAGGCCGCAACGCCGCTGACTTCCGCTATCCGTCCACCGAACCCATGGCCCATTCTGCACCGTTCTTCCCGTACGATTCTTTCTCACTGTAGCACACTCCACACCTCCCGGCAAGTTCGCTGCAGTTCCTATGGGTATCTTATGATAGAAATATCGTATACAGTCGTAGTCCGTGGGAATGTGGAAAAAGCGAAAAATCGCGGAAACGAAAGCCTTCTTCTACACCAGCTGCCTGTGGGTTGCGTGTGGATACCTACGGGGACCGAGAAGCGCACATCACTTGGGGGTGCCTCGCGCCGGGCGATTATCCACAAATTTGACCGCTTTTCCACCGCACAGGAAGAGTTATCCACAGCTATACCTACGACAGAAGATCGTGAAAGTGGGGGGATACCACTAGGGCTAGTCCGGAAAGGCAGGGATGACCACTAGGGACAGACCGGGCAGCCGAGGCTGTGGAAAAGTGGACAAAGGGGCGCCCACAAAGTGTATACAATTTTCGTTGCAACGCCGGCGCGGATGGTGGACAAGCCGCACGCTTCGTGATATGATGGCCTTCGACCGCGATCTGATCCCGAGGAGGCCTGAGATGTCCGAGCGCCCGTTTGCGATCGAAGAGATCCCCCTTGGAAGTCCTCGACTGCGCCACTTTGTCGACCTCCCCTGGCGGCTTTACCGGGGCG